>NZ_JAPCIQ010000003.1:0-148931 GCF_027707405.1 Aeromonas sp. QDB68
ATGCACTGAAAAGCGATAAACCGGCGCGAAAAGTGGTCAAAAGTGCGCGTTGGTTGCTGCTACGTAATCGGGCGAAGCTGAGTGAAAAACAGGATGTGAAGTTGCAGGAGCTGTTGGCGGCGAATCAACCGCTGGCGATGGTGTACGTGCTGAAAGAGGCGTTGAAGGGCATCTGGTATGCGCCGAGCGTGTGGGAAGGATGGCGACGATGGCGGAGCTGGATGCGGCAGGTGAAGGAAAGCGGGCTAGCGCCGCTGCAACGATTTGGTCGAAATTTATCGAAATATATGCGGGGGATCCTGGCGAGTGCAAACTACCCGATGCACACGAGTGTGCTGGAAGGGGTGAACAACAAGATCAAAGTGATAAAGCGCATGGCATATGGATTTAGGGACTCAGAATACTTTTTTCTGAAAATCAAGGCGGCCTTCCCCGGAAAGCCGCGATGAACCTAAATAAATGCGTTGATTGCCAGCAACAGACTTTAACATGCAAAGCTCTCATTATTGACACTGTCAGGCAACGAGAGTATCCCAGCCCGAACAAGGCTGACAAGGCTTAATACGAGGCTAAATATCCCTGTGACGAGGCGATATTATTTTGGTTGTCAATTGAGTGCTATTTCAGCCTTGGCGGTCACAACCTCGGGGGGAGGATGGGGCGGTATTGCACCCTGGTCTCTCTCCTGACGGGAAAGGGCACACCACGACAGACATAAAAAGGGCGCCTTGTGGGCGCCCTTTGGCTGGAAGGAGGCTGGATAGCCCGCCTGTCAACCCGTGTTGCGCATGCCTGCCGCGATACCGGCGATGGTGACCATCAGCGCCTGATCCAGCTCGGGATGCAGGGTCTCAGGATGGTTGCGGGAGCGGTTGAGCAGCTCGGCCTGCAGCACGTTCAGCGGATCCGTGTAGGGGTTGCGCAGCTTGATGGACTCCTTGATCCAGGGCTGATCGTCCAGTAGGTCGCCCTGCGGGCGCAGTTTCAGCACCACTTCGATGGAGTCGGAAAGCTCCTGACGCAGTTGCTTGCCCAGGCCCCACAGCTCTTCCGGTACCAGACGGGTGTCGTAGTACTCGGCGAGCCAGAGGTCGGCCTTGAGGAACACCATCTCCAGCATTTCGAGACGGGTGCGGAAGAAGGGCCACTGGCGGCTCATCTCGTCCAGCACGCTCTTCTGGCCGTCGTCGATGGCCTGTTGCAATCCCTTGTGGGCGCCGAGCCAGGCCGGCAGCATCAGCCGGTTCTGGGTCCATGCGAAGATCCAGGGGATGGCGCGCAGGCTCTCGACACCGCCGTTGGGCTTGCGCTTGGCGGGGCGGGAACCGAGCGGCAGCTTGCCGAGCTCCATCTCCGGGGTGGCGGCGCGGAAGTAAGGCACGAAGTCCGGGTGACCGCGCACGATACTGCGGTAGTGATCGCAGGAGACAGACGCCAGCTGCTCCATCACGGCGCGCCAGCTCTCTTTCGGCTTGGGCGGCGGCAGCAGGTTCCCCTCCAGCACGGCGCTGGTGTAGAGGTTCAGGCTCTGGATGGCCACCTTCGGCAAGCCGAACTTGAAGCGGATCATCTCCCCCTGTTCGGTGACCCGCAGGCCGCCGCGCAGGGATCCCGGGGGTTGGGAGAGGATCGCCTGATGGGCGGGGGCGCCGCCACGGCCGACGGTACCGCCGCGGCCATGGAACAGGGTGAGACGGATGTTGTTGGCTTCAGCCAGCGCCACCAGGGATTCCATGGCGGCGTACTGGGCCCAGCCAGCGGCCATCATGCCCGCATCCTTGGCGGAGTCGGAGTAGCCGATCATCACGTACTGACGGCCCTGGATGTAACCGCGATACCAGTCCACCGACAGCAGGCGTTCCATCACGGCGGTGCCCGCCATCAGGTCTTCCTGGGTCTCGAATAGCGGGGCAACCGGCATGCGGAACTTGCAGCCAGCTTCCTTCAGCAACAGCTGGACCGCCAAGACATCGGACGGGGCACCGGCCATGGAGATGATGTAGATGCCGAACGCATCGGGGTCGTGCTGGGCGATGACGCGACAGGTGTCGATGGTCTCGCGGGTCTCGGCACTGGGATCCCAGTCGCTCGGGATGAGGGGGCGGCGGGAGTTCAGCTCGCGCAGCAGGAAGGCCTGCTTGTCCTCTTCGCTCCACTCGGCGTAGTCGCCCACACCCAGGTAGCGGGTCAGCTCGGAGAAGACCTGGCCGTGACGCTCGCCATCCTGACGGATGTCCAGCTTGACCAGGTGGATGCCGAAGCAGGCCAGCTTGCGCAGCACGTCCAGCAGCATGCCGTCGGCGATGTTGCCCATGCCGCAGGCGTGCAGGGAGTGGTAGCAGAGCTCCAGGGGCTCGCGCAGCTGGGCGGTGCTCTTGACCAGATCCCGGCTCTCGCTCGCCTGGCCCTGTACCTTGGCGGTCAGGTACTCCTGGGTCTCGCGCAGCTGCTCGCGCAGCTCACGCACCAGGGCGCGATAGGGCTCGGGATTGTCGCCGACCCGGGCACGCACGGCGTCGGTGCAATCGGCCATGGAGAGCTCGGAGGTGAGCTCCTTGATGTCCTTGTAGAACAGGCTCACCGCCATCCAGCGGCCCAGCTCCAGCACTTCGGCGGTCACCTTGGCGGTGACGAAGGGGTTGCCGTCGCGGTCACCGCCCATCCAGGAGGTGAACTTGACCGGCGCGGCATCCAGCGGCAGCCGCACACCCAGATGGTGTTGCAGGCGCTCGTCCAGATTGCGCATGAATTCGGGGATGGCCGGCCACAGGCTGTTTTCCACCACGGCGAAGCCCCACTTGGCTTCGTCCACCGGGGTCGGGCGCTGTTCGCGGATCTCGTTGGTGTGCCAGGCCTGGTTGACCAGCTGCTCGATGCGACTCTGGATCTTGTCCCGCTCGCGGGGCAGCAGATCGGAGAGTTCCAGGGCCTCGAGGCAGTCGTTGAGCTGCACGTGCTTGTGGATCAGGGTACGACGGGTCACCTCGGTGGGGTGAGCGGTCAGCACCAGATCGATGTCCAGCTCGCGCACGGCCTGGATGATGGCCTCCTGGGACAGGTTGGAGGCTTTCAGCTTGTCGAACATCTGCTCCAGCGGGTCCGGGGTGCAGACCTGCTCTTCGCAGCGACGGGAGATGGTGTGGAACTGCTCCGCCACGTTCGCTAGGTTGAGGAACTGGCTGAAGGCACGGGCCACGGGCAGCAGTTCGTCATCGGAGAGGGTACGCAGGGTGTCGAGCAGGCGCTCTCTGTCAGCCTCGTTCCCCTTGCGGGAAGACTTGGCCAGTTGGCGAATGGTCTCAATCTTGTCGAGGAAGGCCTGCCCCTGATGATCCTTGATGGATTTACCCAGCAGTTGGCCCAACATGCCTACGTTGGCCCGTAGTGCGGCGTACTTTTCGTTCATTCCACATCCTTATTTTGTTGGTGCCTCCTGACCTTCCAGGCGGGAGGCGACCTCACTTATTGTTGTGCGATTACAACATATGCTCCGTCATCTTAGGGGGACAATCTACCCAGATTGTCTGCGCAAGGTCAAATAACAAGCCGATTCAGAACATGTATTTCCCTCACCTGTCCCAAGGCGCCTGTCATGTAACTTACTTACATCCCTATTTGGCTAGACGCAGAAGCGCCGGATCAGGTGCTGCAGCACCGCCGTGGTCGGTTTGACGAACGACAGATCCAGGTATTCATCGGGCTGGTGGGCCTGGGTGATATGGCCTGGGCCCATCACTATGGTCTCGCAACCCAGCTGCTGGATAAAGGGGGCTTCGGTGCAATAGTTCACGGACTCGGCGGCCCGGCCGCTCGCCTTTTCCGCCTCCCGCACCAGCTCGGAGTCATCCTGGCAGGCATAGGCCGGAATGGGTTCGTGCAGGTGCTGCAGGTGCAGGCAGCCGGGCTGGTGGATCTCGATGGGGGAGAGCGCCTCTTTCAGCATGCCCATCAGCTCGTCGGGACCCACCTGCGGGGTGGGACGCATGTCGATGTGCAGCTCGCAGCAGCCGCAGATGCGGTTCGGGCTGTCGCCCCCCTGGATGTAGCCGAGGTTCAGGGTGGGCTGGGGCACGGCGAAACGGTGATCCGCGTACTTTTCCTTCAGATCCTGCTGGAGCCTTAGCACCTGACCCATGGCCTTGTGCATGATCTCCATGGCATTGACGCCGTTGGCGGGATCCGAACTGTGGCCGCTTCGGCCTGTGATGCGAATGGCTTCCGACATGTGGCCCTTGTGGGCCACCACGGGCACCAGCCCGGTGGGTTCGCCGATCACCGCGTAATCGGGTTTGAGTTCGGCTGCGGCGGCGATGGCGCGGGCCCCGGCCATGGTGGTCTCTTCATCGGCGGTGGCCAGGATGCGCAGCGGCTTGCTCAGGGTCTTGAGGTCGACTTCCTTGAGCGCTTCCACGATAAAGGCGAAGAAGCCCTTCATGTCGATGGTGCCGAGCCCGTACAGGCGGTTGCCCTCTTCGGTCACCTTGAAGGGGTCTTTGGTCCAGGCTCCTTCATCGAAGGGAACGGTATCCGTGTGACCCGCGAGCAGCAGCCCCCCTTCTCCCTGACCATAGGTCGCCACCAGGTTGAACTTGCCCGGCAGATCCGGCAGGGCCGTGACCTCGCACTGGAACCCAAGCTGGCCGAACCAGTCGGCCAGCAGCCGGATCACCGCCTCGTTGCTCTGATCCCAGCGAGTATCCGTGCTGCTGATAGAGGGAATCGCAATAATATTCTTATAAAGTGAAAAAAAATCCAGTTTGGCCATCAGCTCCTCCTTGCGTCCCCGGAGTGTTTCTGTTAGAAAATACAAATGCAAAGTGAGTGCATGAATATTCTGTTCGAGTGCTCATCGACAAGGCCTCTAGTTGTAAGGGAAAGTTAATGTTCTGTCACCTGATCTGTAACCGACGACGCATATCCGCCTGAATTGCCCCTCCGCACTCGTTGCATCAAAGGGGCGATAGCCGACCCCTTGCACCGCAGCACCATGCTGTGAATTTCGAACCCAGACTTGGAATACTCAAACATGCTTAAGACCGTTATCGTCGGTGCCAGTGGCTACGCGGGGGCCGAACTGGCCGCTCTGATCCAGAACCATCCACAACTCGAGCTGTTCGGCCTCTATGTTTCCGCCGGCAGCCAGGACGCCCACAAGCGCTTCTCTTCCCTGCATCCCCAGTGGGTGGGCAAGCTGGATCAGCCGCTGCTGCCCCTGGACGAAGACGGCATGACCCGGATCCTGACCCAGGCCGATCTGGTGGTGCTGGCTACTGCTCACGAGGTGAGTGCAGAACTCGCGCCCAAGTTCCTGGCCAAGGGGTTGCCGGTGTTCGATCTCTCCGGTGCCTTCCGGGTCAACGATCAGCAGTTCTACTCCTCCTTCTACGGCTTCACTCACGAGAATGAGCAGTGGCTGGAGCAGGCCGTCTACGGTCTGGCCGAGTGGAATGCCGATGCCGTCAAGGCCGCCCAGCTGATTGCCGTGCCGGGATGCTACCCGACCGCCTCCCTGTGCGCCCTCAAGCCGCTGCAACAGGCCGGGCTGATTGCTCAGGGATGGCAGCCCATCATCAATGCGGTTTCCGGCGTCTCCGGGGCCGGTCGCAAGGCCGCCATCAACACCAGTTTCTGCGAAGTGAGCCTCAATCCCTACGGCACCTTCAATCACAGGCACCAGCCGGAGATCAGCCACCACCTCGGCAAGGAGGTGCTGTTCCAGCCCCACCTCGGCAACTATGTGCGGGGCATCCTGGCCACCATCTATGTGCAACTGGCGGAAGGGGTGACGCCGACCCAGGTGGATCAGGCCTACCTCAAGGCCTACGAAGGCAAGCCCCTGGTACGCCTCACCGGCCAGATGCCCTCCATCCGCGGCGTGGCGAGCACGCCCTACTGCGACATCGCCTGGCAGCAGCAGGGCAACATGCTGGTGGTGGTTTCTGCCATCGACAACCTGCTCAAGGGGGCCGCCTCGCAAGCCATGCAGTGCATAAATATCAAGTTTGGTTTTGAACCGGCCACCGGCCTGATTTAACGCTTTAAGAAAGGATCGAGAAGATGGACAAGCAGACGCTGGTAATCAAGTTGGGTGGTGCCCTGATCGAGAACGACGAGGCCCTGACCGCCCTGTTCGCCACCCTGAAGACCTTCCTGGATGATCAGCACCGTCCTCTGGTGCTGGTGCACGGTGGTGGCTGCCTGGTGGACGACCTGCTCAAGGGGCTGGGCATGACCTCCACCAAGAAGAACGGCCTGCGGGTGACCCCGTTCGAGCAGATCCCCGTGATTGCCGGTGCCCTGGCCGGTACCGCCAACAAGATGATGATGGCCAAGGCCATCTCCACCGGCATTCCTGCTGTGGGTCTGTGCCTCGCCGACGGCGGTCTGTGCCAGGTGACCCAGCTCGATCCGGATCTCGGTGCGGTCGGTGACTGCAAACCCGGCAACCCGGCGCTGGTGGCCGGCATCCTGGGGCAGGGCTTCCTGCCGGTGGTGAGCTCCATCGGCATTACCGCCGACGGACAGATGATGAACGTCAATGCGGATCAGGCGGCCACCGCCATCGCCGAAGCGCTGGGCGCCGATCTGGTGATGCTGTCGGATGTGAGCGGCATTCTGGATGGCAAGGGCAAGCTGGTGCCGCAACTGGACAAGCAGAGCGCGCTGGACCTGATGGAGAAGGGAGTTATCACGGACGGCATGGCCGTCAAGGTGAAAGCCGCCCTGCACGCCGCCGAAACTCTGGGCAAGCCGGTCTGTGTCGCCAGTTGGCGCTACCCGGATCAGCTGCTCAAGCTGCTGGCTGGCGGCGCGGTCGGCACCCAGGTCACCCTCTGATCTCCACCGGGAAAAGGACAATCCGATGCAACATCTTCTGAAAGACAGTGATTTAAGCAAGGCCCAGATCGAGGCGCTGCTGGCGCTTGGCAAAGCGGTCAAGGCCGATCCGAAGAAATACAGCCAGGCCCTGGCGGGCAAGAGCGTGGTCACCCTGTTCGAGAAGCCCTCCCTGCGTACCCGGGTCACCTTCGACATCGGCATCGCCAAACTGGGTGGTCACAGTGTCTATCTGGATCAGCAGAACGGGGCGCTCGGCAAGCGGGAGTCGGTGAAGGATTTCGCCAGCAACCTGTCCCGCTGGTGTGACGCCATCGTCGCCCGGGTGTTCGATCACCAGACTCTGGTCGAGCTGGCCGAGTTCGGCTCGGTGCCTGTGGTCAACAGCCTGTGCAACCTCTACCACCCCTGCCAGGGGCTGGCGGATTTCATGACCATCAGCGAGCACTACAGCGATCTGTCCAAGGTGAAGCTGGCCTATCTCGGCGATGGCAACAACGTGAGCCACTCCCTGCTGCTGCTGGGGGCGACCCTCGGCACCGACGTGACCCTGGTCTGCCCTAAAGGTCATGGCCCGGATACCCAGATCTTCCTGCAGGCCCAGGCGCTGGCAGCTCAATCTGGCGCGACCATACATATCAGCGATGATGTCGCGGATATCGAAGGCTTTGACGTGGTTTATACCGATACCTGGGTTTCCATGGGTGACAACACACCAATGGAGCAGGTAAAAGATATCTTCATGCCTTATCAGATCAACCAGGCCCTGCTCGATCGGACCGGCATCCAGCACGTGCTGCACTGCCAGCCGGCCCACCGGGAGCTGGAGATCACCTCGGAGGTCATGGACGGCCCAGCCTCCCTCATCATGGATGAGGCAGAAAACCGGATGCATATCCAGAACGCCGTGCTGCTGACCCTGTTCGGACAGGGCCAGAAGTAATCCGGCAACCGACCCGGAATCACCCCTTTTTATCGAATCATCACGGAGAGAAGTAAATGAGCGGAATCAACAAGATCGTACTGGCTTACTCGGGCGGACTGGATACCTCGGCCATCATTCCCTGGCTGAAGGAGCACTATGACGCTGAAATCATCGCCTTCGTTGCCGACGTGGGCCAGGAGCGTGACGATCTGGAAGGGATCGAGCAGAAGGCCATCGCCTCCGGCGCGGTCAAGTGCATCGTCAAGGATCTGCGGGAAGAGTTCGTCAAAGAGTATGTCTACCCGACCCTGAAGACCGGTGCAGTCTATGAAGGTACCTACCTGCTGGGCACCTCCATGGCCCGTCCGGTGATCGCCAAGGCGATGGTCGAGGCTGCCCTGGCGGAAGGGGCTGATGCCATCTCCCACGGTTGCACCGGCAAGGGCAACGACCAGGTGCGGTTCGAAGGGGCGGTAGCTGCCCTGGCTCCCCAACTGAAAGTGATTGCCCCGTGGCGGTTGTGGGACATGCGTTCCCGGGAAGATCTGCTGGCCTATCTGGAAGCCCGCAACATCCCCTGCAAGGCGACCCTGAAGAAGATCTACAGCCGCGACGCCAACGCCTGGCACATCTCCACCGAGGGTGGCGAGCTGGAGAGCACCTGGAACGAGCCGTCCGAAGCCGTCTGGCAGTGGACCGTCTCTGCAGAGGATGCCCCGAACGAGCCGGAATACGTCAAGCTGACCGTGGCCAAGGGCGAAGTGGTCGCCGTTGACGACCAGCCGCTCAGCCCGCACCAGATCCTGACCACCCTGAACGAGCGTGCCGGCAAGCACGGTGTGGGCCGGATCGACATCACCGAGAACCGGATGGTGGGCATGAAGTCCCGTGGCTGCTACGAGACCCCGGGTGGTACCGTAATGGTTGCCGCACTGCGCGCCGTGGAAGAGCTGGTACTGGACAGACCGACCCGCGCCTGGCGGGAAAAGCTGGGTGCCGAGTTCTCCCACCTGGTGTATGACGGTCGCTGGTTCACCCCGCTGTGCAAGGCCATTGTCGCCTCCGCCAACGCCATCGCCGAGGAGCTCGACGGTGAAGTGGTGCTGAAGATGTACAAGGGTCAGGTCACCGCGGTGCAGAAGAAGTCGCCGAACAGCCTCTACTCCGAAGACTTCGCCACCTTCGGTGCCGACGAAGTGTACGACCAGAGCCATGCCGAAGGCTTCATCCGTCTCTACACCCTGGCGAGCCGGATCCGCGCCATGAAAGAGCAGCATCAAGCCATCGGTGGCGACCATACCCACGGCTAAGCAAGCGCTATCACCCGTTGATACGAGGGGGCATGGCCCCCTCTTTTACAGGCAGAGAGGCCCTTTGCCATCCTCATCGGGTGTGACAAGAGCGGCTGCGCTCTGGCCGCTTCTGTGAGATAACAGGCTCGCAGAAAAACAGGGCAAGATTTCAAGTTCGACGGCGCAAGGCGCCGCCGACAACGCATTCAAGGAGAGCAGTATGGCACTTTGGGGTGGACGCTTCAGTCAGGGAGCCGATAGCCGGTTCAAGCAGTTCAACGATTCGCTGCGGTTCGATTACCGTCTGGCGGAGCAGGATATTCAAGGCTCCATGGCCTGGGCCAAAGCGCTGGTCAAGGTGGGGGTGTTGACCGAGGGTGAGCAGGCTCAGTTGCAGCAGGCGATGGAGGTACTGCTCGCCTCGGTGCAGCAGGATCCCGAGCAGATCCTGAGCTCGGATGCCGAAGACATCCACTCCTGGGTCGAGAGCCAGCTCATCGACGCCGTCGGCGCCCTTGGCAAGAAGCTGCACACCGGTCGCTCGCGCAACGATCAGGTCGCCACCGACCTGAAACTCTGGTGCAAGGCACAGGGTGAACTGCTGCTCGCCTCCATTACCGCCCTGCAACAGGGGTTGGTGGCCTCCGCCCGTGCCAACCAGGCCGCGGTGCTGCCCGGTTACACCCACCTGCAGCGGGCCCAGCCGGTCACTTACGCCCACTGGGCCCTGGCCTATGTGGAGATGCTGGAGCGGGACCATTCCCGTCTGCAGGATGCCCTCAAGCGCCTCGACACCAGCCCGCTCGGCTGCGGCGCCCTGGCGGGCACCGCCTATGCCATCGACCGCGAAGCCCTGGCGCTCGACATGGGCTTTGCCGGCGCTACCCGCAACAGCCTGGATTCGGTGTCCGATCGGGATCACGTGGTGGAGCTGATGCACGTGGCGTCCCTCTCCATGACCCACCTGTCGCGCTTTGCCGAAGACCTTATCTTCTACAACACCGGCGAGGCGGGCTTTGTCGAGCTGTCTGACGCCGTCACCTCCGGCTCGTCCCTGATGCCCCAGAAGAAGAACCCGGACGCGCTGGAGCTCATTCGTGGCAAGACCGGCCGGGTGGTCGGCGCCCAGATGGGCATGCTGATGAGCCTCAAGGCGTTGCCCCTGGCCTACAACAAGGACATGCAGGAAGACAAAGAGGGGCTGTTCGACGCCCTCGACACCTGGCACGACTGCCTCGACATGGCGGCGCTGGTGCTGATCGATCTGAAGGTCAATGGCGAGCGGACCAAGGCGGCGGCCCAGGGCGGTTACGCCAATGCCACCGAGCTGGCGGATTATCTGGTGGCCAAGGGCATTCCGTTCCGCGAGGCGCACCATATCGTCGGCGAGACCGTGGTCTATGCGATCCAGGTGAAAAAGCCCCTGGAAGAGCTCTCCCTCCCCGAGTTCCAGCGCTTCAGCCCCGTGGTAGGGGAGGATGTCTACCCGAACCTGGAGCTGGAGGCGACCTTGGCCAAGCGGGTCGCCAAGGGGGGCGTCGCTCGCGAGCAGATCGAAGGCGCACTGGTCGCCGCCGAAACCTGGCTGGCCAAGCGGGCGGGTTAATCGCTGGTTGGGTATCTGTGTATAAAAAATGGCAACCAATGGTTGCCATTTTTAATGGTGCTAGTGTTATTAGTAGCGAGCTTGAATATATATTTAACATTCGTCATAATATTTTAGCGAAAAAACTCCATTGTTGCATCCTGAGGGTTTCGAGCCCCTTGAGCCCTTACCCAAATTCTAATACTGTCTTTCAATGGAATAACATAGTTAAAGTTATCGTCAAAACCTAACATGGCAGAATGATCAAATATGCCGAGTGCTTCGGAGAATGCACTTAAAATCCCTGCTTTAGAATTTAATTGCTGAGGGTTTCGTATGTATATTTCAGAGAACACTTTTACAATTGATGTTTCAATCATCGCAGAGAAAAACCAAGAGACGGGAACTTTGTAGCTAAAGACCCAGTTTGGACCATAATTTTCATTTATAGCTGCTCGCTCGCCAATGTTATAAGACCATCCCATTGACTCTTCAAGAGTGTTGCTTTTTGCTGCCCAGCAAGAGCTAATTATCAACCCCTTAATGTTTTTCCCATTTGTTTTTATTGTTTCACTTACTTTTTTTAGAGAGGCTTTTGCTATTCTATTACCGTCGCCATGTGCTCCTAAATACATTATCTGTCTATTTTCACTAGTGTTTACTAAATGCTGAACAGCATACTCAAGAGACTTTGCATCATAGAATGAACAGTCATAAATATTTAGTTTTCCTTCATTTAGTCTTCCATTAACAATACTTTTTACACCATGAAAATATGATGTGCAGCTTGCTTGAGAATGATTTTCTTTTGGGGAAAACCATGGTGCTTCAGCGATAAGAAGAGCAATGTTATTCATTTTTTATCCATTTTTATTAGCTGTTAATCATTGACCACTCTATTTCGTCTTCCTGTTGCCATGCTTCATTGTTTTGAATATGTATTCTTGGCTCCCACCCCTCTCGTAAACTGGGTTGCACAAAATCAGACAAGCGAACGCTGGTCCCAAATTCTTCAGTGAGATAATCCAGTAATGCCTCAAGATATGAATCAGGAAGACCAAACTGCGCGATAAAAACAGAGTATCCCGGGTGGCCAAATGAGATACTAAAGGTGTCAAATTTCCATATGGTAGCAGGACCAGTAACACGATGTTGCTTTATCCATTTTGCAGTGAATGACTGAACAAGTTGATTCCACCCCCCATTGGCATACAGTCCTGTAATCCTGTCGAGATCGATCTCAATAGCAGGAGTGAGCGTCCCTCGTTTAATGATGACTGTCGGATTACTGATTACTTTAGTCATAAATAGTCCTCTTTCTGGGGGGGGGATTTATAATCTTAAGCCGCATCAATGCATATCTTGGCTACTTGTGTTTTATTTTTAGTGTAAAAGCGTGATTTCCTCCACAAAAATAAATTTATACTCGGAAGTGCTTTTGACAAAGGCAGCTGAGTGAGCGCATTGAGAGTAATCGCTGTACTCTTTTGCTATTGGCCGCTAAATTTTTGGATATCGCTTATTGTTCTGATTGTTAACGAGCCTATATATTAAAGCTGCTGCCATGTCGGGCTACTGTCATGAGTTGAAGCTTGATGATACCAAAAATCAGCCTTAGAAGAGCTTTGTGAAACACCAAGACCAAGGGCGTAGTGAATAGCAAGTCGATATTGTGCAGATCGGTGCCCTTGTTTGGCTGCTTTACTAAACCAAGTTGCTGGCTGTAAGAGAGTGCTCTGACTGTATATAAAACAAGATGCTTGAATCCCCAGCCAAAATTGAACGTCGGGATCATCCAGGTCATCCAACTCGTAATATGAAATCATACTATCTAGATCGAATCCTGGAGGGGGAATGTCCTTCTCGGTTATTTTCCATAATTGCAATAATGCTTCCCTTACTCCTTGTGCTGCAGCCTTGCTCAGCCAGTAATATGCCAGCTCGTCGTCCTGAGGTACACCACTGCCAGAGAGGTAAAGTTTACCTAAGGATAATTGTGCTTCGCCATACCCTTGCATGGCGGATTTTTTGTACCAAGTTGCGGCCTTGGCCGTGTTTTGTGTGACACCTAGGCCAGATAAATATAGCAATCCTAATTCGTATTGAGCGCCGAGATGCCCTGCGGCGGCGGCTCTATGGTAGTGATGATATGCCAGACGATAGCTTTGTTCTATACCTTGGCCAGATGCGCATTTTTGACCCAGGAAATAGTGCGCATGTGATAGTTTTTTGGCTGTTTTATCTGCAATAAACATAGCAAGCTCCTATATCTGGACGACTTGACTGGATAGTGGGGTCCTTAGCCTGACCAAGGGCGGGACCGAGAGAATATAGGTATAAAAGAATGGAAGAGAGCATGAAATTGCCTGCTCTCAATAAGCAAAGGATATCAAATGGAAACCTATCAACCTAGTCCGATTTTCGTCAACGATGAAGTCATTCTAACGTGTTGATTAATATGATTTTATGTTCATAACTGTTAGGGTTTGCGTCATCCGCGAGCAGATCGAAGCTACCCTTGTCGCCGCCGAACAGTGGTTGGTCAAGCGCGACTGATCATCAAACAGGATGATACCAAGAGGGATAAGTCCCTATTTTTTTATGTCTTTGCCATCGCCTGCGGATCCCGATTGCGCAAGAATGGGCTTCTGCATGGAAGCCAATGCCTCGCTCAAGGAGCCCTTATGTACCTGCCACCCCATTTCGCCGTCACCGATCCCGAAATGCTGCACCAGCTGATCCGGGCCCAACCCCTGGGGGCCCTGATCACTCATGGCGAGTCGGGGCTCGATGCCAACCATCTGCCGTTCGAGTTCGAGTTCGATGTCGGGGAGGGGGAGCATGGCGTCCTGCGTGCCCATGTGGCCCGCAACAACCCGCTCTGGCAGGAGGTGACAGAAGGCCAGGAGGTGCTGGTGATCTTCAGGGCTGCCGACGGCTACATCTCCCCCAACTGGTATCCGAGCAAGCAGGAACACCACAAGCAGGTGCCGACCTGGAACTATGCGGTGGTGCACGCCCACGGTCGCATCCGGGTGCGGGACGATGCGCGCTTTGTGCGCCGCCTGCTCGCCACCCTGACCCGCACCCAGGAGGCTGCAGAGCCCAGCCCCTGGAAGATGGCGGATGCACCGAGAGACTATCTCGAGACCATGGTGCAGGCTGTGGTGGGCATAGAGATCGAGATTGAGCGGCTGGTCGGCAAGTTCAAGCTGGGTCAGAACAAGGAGGCGGCGGATCGCCTGGGAGCGGCCAATGCCCTGCAGGAGCGCGGGCAGACCGCACTGGCCGGCGCCATGCTGAGCCCGCCTCCTTCACAGCCCTAGCGTGACACCTTGAGATTCGGCCCGACAAAAACGGCAACCGTCTGGTTGCCGTTTTTCATGGTTCCACTCCCGCTCACGCGCTGGCATTGAGCAACTGGCCGACGCCTTCCCTCGGGCCCTGGGGCAGTGTCTGTTTGAAGGCATAAAGCAGCTGATCGAGGTTGAGGTCGCTGTTGCCAAGGGAGCCCTTGAGGGTGTCGAGCTCGCTCTGCAGCGCGTCGAGGCGGGTGCTCTGGGTGCCGTCTGCCAACTGGGTGCGGGCGGCATCGATGGCCTGGGGCAGCGACTGGCCCGAGGATTCCTGACCCAGGGTCTGCATCAGCGCCCCCATGAAGTGGTTGATGGCGGGGCGGTTCTGCTCGCTGTCAGCCTCCTGGATGCCGAGGCGCTGGAACAGGCTCTGCACCGTGGGGGCAAGGTGCTCTTCCTGCACGGCAGGCTCGGTCTGGGCGGGCGGCGTGCTGTCGCCCAGCAGCTTGCTGCCGAGCTTGATGGCAAGGGAGGCGAGGGGAAGCAGGGTGCCGATGGCGATCATGATGTCACTCTCCGTACGACTGATGTCATGACGGAGCAGGGAGTGGGCCAGCTTGGCGATCATTCAACCGAAAAATGGCAGGGGATTGATCCTGCTGTGAATTTCGTTTTTGCCAGGCGGGGGGCGAGCGGGTGCGAACGGGGGCGGCGGCAAACCCTTGCAGCCCGGGGGCTGGCCGGTTTGCCGCCCGGCTTGCCGGATCAGAGCTCCTTGAACGGGCGGCGCTTCTCCTCTTCGATGACGATGGCCTCCAGATTGGCGATGCGCTCCTGCAACTCCTTGATGATCATGTCCTGCTTGCCGAGACGGTCGGTAATGCGGGCATCCCCCATCTGGTAGCGGGCGCGTTTGGTGAGATAGCTGAACGACACGCTGATAAAGACGATCAGGACGATACCTGTCCACATGGTCATGAATGACTCCTTTCAAGATTTGAACGAGAGGATCTGTCTCCCGCGCTGTCGTTGTCTCATACCCGACCTTGGGCGGCAATGCCCGCCTGGTTGTTCAGAGCGGCCAGAGCGGCCAGCCGAGCCAGATCCCGAGCAGCAGCAACTGCCCCCAGACGATGGCCCAGAACCGCAGGCGGTAGCTCCCTTTCTGGGTCTTGTGGCGCAGCCACTGGCGGGCGACCAGGGCGCCGGGCCAGCCGCCGCACAGCTCAAGCAGGTGCAGGCGGGCCTCGGGGACGCGCCAGCCGCCACGAATGGCCTGGCGCTTGTCCCAGGCGTAGGCAGCCAGGGTCAGCAGGCTCATCAGCAGGATCAGGGCCAGCGGCCACCAGTTGGCATCGTGCGCGCCGAGCCAGCCTGCCCAACCCAAAGGCAGCAGGGCCAGCACCATCATGACAGGCACGCCGGATCCCGGGTCTCGTCCGGGCTTAACGTGCGGATCACCCGGGCCGGATTGCCCACCGCCAGGGAGTCTGCCGGGATGTCCCGGGTGACCACGGCACCAGCCCCTATGATGGAGCGGGGCCCTATGGTGACGCCTGGGCAGATGATGGCCCCGCCGCCAATCCAGCAGTCATCGCCGATCCGCACCGGCTTGTTGTAGGCGGTCCAGTTGCGTCGTTCCAGATAGTCCATGGTGTGGGTGGCGGTGTAGATCTGCACGTTGGGGGCCAGCAGCACATGGTTGCCGATATGCACCTCGCCCACGTCGAGTATGGTGACGTTGAAGTTGAAGAAGGTCTTCTCGCCGATGTGGATGTTGCGGCCGAATTCGCAGGTGAAGGGGGTGCTGATCCAGCAGGAGTCGGGACAGTGGGCGAAGAGGTCGCGGCAGATCTGCTGGCGCAGGACGTGATCCCCCGCCGGTGAGGCGTTGAGTCGGCTCAGCAGCGCCTGGCCGCGAATGCGGTCGTTCGCTATCTCCTCGCTCTGGCTGTCCAGGGCGCCCCCCGCCAATACCTTGTCCCAGTCGCTTGCCATGGTTATCTCCTCCTGCTGCAAGAGGGGGCAGTATACGCGACAAGGGAAGGGGGTGTCAGAGTGCCGGGCCCGTCAGGTGATCCCCGTCATCATGTCATCAGGACAAGGGGCAGGATGAGCAGGATGGAGACGAGGTAGGGGAGCAAGACCCGCCGTCCCAGGCTGCGTCCGCCAATCACCAGTGCCAGCACCCCTTTCACCAGGGAGTTGACCAGCCCGGCGAGCAGTATGCCCCTGGCTGCCACCTCCAGGGCCAGCTCCTTCTGGGCGAGCTGGGAGAGGGAGAGGGTGATGGCGTCCACGTCCGTGATGCCGGAGACCAGCGACAGCAGATAGACCCCGGAGTTGCCCACCTTGCTTTGCAGCAGGGTGGCCATGAAGCCGATGAGGGCGAGCAGCAGACCGAACTTGATGGCGGTGGCGAGATCCAGCGGGTTGCGGGTTTCGGGCTGTACCGGGCCGTCCGGCATCTCTTCCCGCTGGCGCCAGAACCAGAAGGCAAAGCCGTAGACGATGGCTGCCAGCAGCAGCAGGGGGGCGGCCAGACGCAGCGCCAGCTCTCCGTGGATGATCAGCACCAGTGCCAGCAGCCTGAGCCACATGGTGGCTCCCGCCAGCAGAATGCCGGTGGCCAGCAGCCGCTCCAGCCCTCCCTGCTCCTTGTTGAGGCGGGCAAATTGCAGGGTGAGGGCGGTGGAGGAGGCGAGCCCCGCCAGCATGCTGGTGAGCACCAGCCCGGAGCGGGTGCCGAGCAGGCGCACCGCAAAGTGACCACAGAACGAGATGCCAGCGATCACCACCACCATGAGCCAGATCTTGAAGGGATTGAAGGCATTGAGGGGACCCATCTCGGTATCCGGGAGCACCGGCAGCAGCACCAGGGAGATGAGCAGAAAGCGCAGGGTGGCGTGAAACTCCATTTCGCTCAAGAACAGCATTCCCTGCTGGATCTTGCCCTTGAGCCCCATCAGGAGGGCCGCCAGCACGGCGCAGGCCACTGCCTCGCTCGGGCTCTGCAGCACCGACATCAGCCCCAGCAGGTAGGTGAGCACCATGGCTACCGAGCTGGTGAGGCCGAACTCCCCCTGCCAGCGCTGGGCCAGCCAGACCGAGAGGCCGCACCCCGTCACCACGGTCAGCAGACCGAGCAGGGCCAGCCAGGCGCCCAGGGTGGGCAGCAGCAGGGCGCAGACCCCGCCGAGCAGACCGATGAGGCCATAGGTGCGCATCCCTGCGATGCGCTGGTTGTCTCCGAGCTGGCGCACCTGCCAGCCCCGCTCCAGCCCGATGATGAGCCCGATGGCCAGGGACACCAGGGCGCCGTAGACGGGCTCCGCCTCTATCCACATGGGTTTCTCCTCCCGCTGCCGTTTCAGTGAGGATGGCACAGGGCATCCCGGGGCAGGGGGAGCTGGCTCACAGAGCTGGTGTCCCGTCTGCCGGGGTCTTGCAAACAAAAAAAGGCGCCACCTGGAGGGGGCGCCTGGAAAGGTCAAACCTTGCGGTTTGCAGACCAACGGAACCAAAGATCACACACTTCACGCTCAGCACTGCTGTGGGGGCAGGGCTCAACCCTGCCACTTGCCTCCTTCCACTATCACGTCGTTGGGATCGGTATCGGCGCTTAAGCGATCGCGCACATACTGGTCGTAGAGTTTGAGCAGGTACTTCTCTTCCCCCAGCTTGGCGAGACGGTCGTTGACCCAGTCACGCAGCTCGATATTGCCCTTCTTCACCGCCGGCGCGATGGGGTCTTCCGAGCCCAGCTTCTCTGGCAGCACCCGATAGCCCGGGTTCTCCTTGGCCCAGCTGAAGAGCACCAGGTTGTCCTGGGCATAGGCGTCGCCACGGCCCTGGGCCAGGGCCTGCAGGGATTCGGTGTTCTTCTCGAACTTGAGCACCTTCCAGTCCGGGTGGTTGCGGGTCAGCCAGATGTCGGCCGTGGTGCCGGTGGTGACGATAAGCCGCTTGCCGGCCAGATCGTCGAGCTGCTTGGCGTCGCTGCCTTCCGGCACCAGCACCTGCACCGCGACCTTGAGGTTCGGGTTGGTGAAGTCCACCACCTGCCGCCGCTCCGGGGTCACAGTCATGTTGGCGAGGATGAGATCCACCTTGTCGCTCTGCAGGAAGGGGATGCGGCTGGCGGGCTCCACCGCCACGAACTCGACCTTGTTCTCGTCCCCCAGCAGATCCTTGGCGAAGCGGCGGCCGAGATCGGTGTCAAAGCCGACGTAGTTGCCCTTCTCGTCCACATAGCCAAACGGCGGCTTGTCGGTGAAGACGCCGACGATGAGCTTGTCACGGGCCTTGATCTTGGCGAGGGAGCCGTCTTCTGCCTGGGCGGCGCCACTGGCGAGGCCCAGGCCGATGAGGGCGCTAAACAGGACCGAGGTAATTATCTTCATGCTGACTCCTTTCGTTTGCTGACAGTTGTATAAGAAAACTTGGCGAGGAACTGGCGGGCACGCTGGCTCCTGGGATTGTCGAAAAATTGATGGGGGCGGCCTGCTCCAGGATGTGGCCGCCGTCCATGAAGACGATGCGATCCGCCACCGCTTGGGCGAACGCCAGCTCGTGGGTGACGATGAGCAGGGTCATGCCACTGCCGGCGAGATCCCGGATCACCTCCAGCACCTCCTGCACCATCTCGGGATCCAGCGCAGCGGTCACCTCGTCAAACAGCATCACCTGGGGGTTCATGCACAGGGCCCGCACGATGGCGATGCGCTGCTGCTGGCCACCGGAGAGCTGGCGCGGATAGTCGTGGCGCCGCTCCCACAGGCCGATGCGGGTCAGCAGCTGCTCCGCCTGCAGCAAGGCCTCGGCCCGCTCCCGTTTTTGCACCTGAAGGGGGCCGAGCAGCACGTTCTCCAGCACCGTCAGGTTGGGGAAGAGGTGATAGCTCTGGAACACCATGCCGATCCGCTGGCGCAGCCGCTGCCAGTCGGTACTGGCATCCAGCCTCTCTCCATCGAAGCGAATATCGCCCCCCTGAATGGGTTCGAGCCCGTTGAGGGTGCGCAGCAAGGTGCTCTTGCCGCAGCCGCTCGGCCCCAGGATGACGATCACTTCCCCGGGCTTCACCGTGAGGCTGACCCCGTCCAGTACCCGGTGTTGGCCGAATTGTTTGCTGACGACATTGAGTTCAAGCAGAGGTGTCATACCGCATTACCCCATTGTTGCTCCAGCCGGCGCGAGGCGAGCGAGAGCGGATAGCAGACCAGAAAAAAGAACAGGAACAGCAGGCCGTAGATAAGCAGCGAGCCATAGGTGCGCTCGATGATCTGCTGGCCCACCTTGATCACCTCCACCACCCCGATCAGCACCGCCAGCGAGCTGGTCTTGATGATGCGGGTGTAGATGTTGATGGTCGGCGGCGTCAGCCGTTGCAGCGCCTGGGGCAGCAGCACGTGGCGATAGAGCTGCCAGCGGGAGAGCCCGAGCGCCAGCCCGGCCTCCTGCTGGCCGCGGGCGAGGGACTTGAGACCGCCGCGCACCACTTCACCCACCTCGCTGGCGCCCCACAGGGCCAGCACCAGCACGGCGCACCAGAAGGCCGGGATGTCCAGGCCGAAGAAGATCGGCAGCCCGAAGAAGAAGAGGTAGAGCCAGACCAGCACGGGCACCACCCGAAACAGCTCCAGATACACCTGCAGCAGCCCCCGAACCAACCGGCCTCCCTGTTGCGCCAGCACGCCGTAACCGACCCCGCCCAGGGTGGCGAACAGGATGGCGAGCAGCGAGATGGCGAGGGTCTGACCCGCGCCCACCGCCAGCAGCGGCAGCGCCTGCGCCAACTGTTCAGTGACCTGACTGGCCATAGTGATCCCTCCCTTCTTGTGCATGAGTGGCGAGTGACGGCAGCAGCTGGACAATAGGTGTCTGCATCAGTTTTTCAATGACCGAACTGACCATGTTGCAGCCTCCTTTCAACGACGCGCAGGGCGAGGGATAGCGGCAGAAAGATCAGCACGCACATCAAGGTCAGCACCGCCAGCATCTCGTAGGTCTTGTAGTAGAGGGCGATGTAGTTCTTGGTGGTGTAGAGCAGCTCCGGCACCGCCACCGCCGAGGCCACCGTGGTCTCTTTGAGCAGAAAGATGAAGTTGGCAAAGAGCGCCGGCAGGCTGGCGAGCCAGGCCTGGGGCAGCTGGACGTGGCGCAGCAGCTGCCAGCGGGAGAGGCCGATGGCCCGGCCCGCTTCCAGCTGGCTGGGGGGGACCGCCTGAACGCCTGCACGCAGCGCCTCGGTCAGGTAACCGCCGCCGAGGAAGGTCATGGCGATCACTGCCGTGGCAAAGCCGGAGAGCGAGATGCCGAGCGCCGGCAGCCCGAAGTAGAGAAAGAACAGCTGGATCAAGAGCGGCGTGTTGCGGGCCAGCTCCACATAGGCGCGGATCACCCCGTTCAGCCAGGGCTTGTGCAGGCTTTGCAGCGTCACGTTGAGCAGCGCCACGATGAGCGAGGTGAGGATCACGATGGCGCCGAGCTGCAAGGTGACCCAGACCGATTGGCCGAACGCCGGCAGGGTGGTGAGAACAAAGGACCAGTCGAAGCTCATGCCGGGATCCTCCCGTCGCGGCGCAGCCGCTGGGGCACGACCGTGATGGCGTCCGGGTACTTGATGCCGGCGCCGGTGTTGAGCACCACCACCCGCTCGCCCCCCCGTATCCAGCCCGCTTCCCGCAGCTGGCGGGCGGCGGCGAAGGCGGCCGCCCCTTCCGGGCAGACGAAGCTGCCTTCGCGCGCGGCGAGCTGGCGGATCTCGCGCTGGATGGCGCTATCATCCACCGCGACGGCGCATCCCTCAGTGCGATAGAGGGCGTCCAGCACCAGAAAGTCCCCCAGCGCTTTGGGCACGTTGATGCCAAAGGCGAGGGTCTGGGAGTCGGGCCAGAAGCGCGACTCGCGCTCCCCCTGCTGCCAGGCCTGGACGATGGGGGCGCAGCCGCTCGCCTGCACCGCCACCAGTCGCGGCAGCGGTCCCTGCACCCAGCCCAGCTCCTGCAACTCCCGCAGCGCCTTGTAGATGCCGATGAGACCGACCCCGCCGCCGGTGGGGTAGAGGATGACGTCCGGCAGGGTCCAGCCGAGCTGCTCGGCGATCTCCAGCCCCATGGTCTTCTTGCCCTCGATGCGATAGGGCTCCTTGAGGGTGGAGGCATCGAACAGCCCCTGCTCGGCCACCGCCTCGGCCACCTGGCGACCGGCGTCGCTGATGAGGCCGTCCACCAGATAGAGGCGGGCACCGGCCAGCGAGGTCTCCAGTCTTGTGATGGCGGGGGCCGCCTGGGGCATGACTATGGTGCTGCGCAGTCCGGCGCGGGCGCCATAGAGCGCCCAGGCCGCCCCGGCGTTGCCGTTGGTGGGCATGGCGAAGTGGGTGATGCCGAGCTCCCGGGCGCGGGAGACGCCGACCGCGGCGCCGCGGGCCTTGAAAGAACCGGTGGGGATGATGCTCTCATCCTTCATCCAGAGATCCGGAATGCCGATCTGTTTGCCGAAAGCGGGCAGGGGCAGCAGAGGGGTGAAGCCTTCCCCCAGGGTGATCACCTGGGCGGGGTCGCGCACCGGCAGCAGCTCGTGGTAGCGCCACAGGCTGGCGGGGCGCCCCAGCAGCGCGGCCGGGTGCCAGGCCTGTTTCAGGGCCTCGAGGTCGTAACTGGCCAGCAAGGGGGCACCGACCGGGCTCAACTGCTGGGGCTGATCGGCATCCACTATCTCGCCGGTCTTGCTGCAACGCAGATGTGATAGGTAGCTGTACGGCATGCTTTATCCTGAATGGCTCACGTTGGCTGGTGTCTTATTCCATCCTGTGACCCAAGGGCCGGATAACAAACAAAATAAAGCGGCAAACTTAAGCGAAAAAATTCATATGGCTCCCCCGTGTCGGCGGGCCATCCTCTGCCACCGGTCGGGGGGTTGGGCCATCCGGCGCGCTTTGTTAACCTGCCCGCTCACTCAAACCGCAGGGAGCCGCCTCGATGCGAGCCATTGTCAGCCTGCTGGCCCTGTCACTGCTCTGTGCGTGCAGCGGCCAGCCAACCAGAGAGGATGCCATGTCAGGGAATACGCGCCTTCACTACCCCGTCACCCGCCAGGGTGAGCAGGTGGATCACTATTTCGGCCAGGCCGTGGCCGACCCCTATCGCTGGCTGGAGGATGATCGCAGCCCCGAGACGGAGGCCTGGGTCAAGGCCCAGAACCGGGTGACTCAGGGTTACCTGGCGCAGATCCCGTATCGCGCCGCCATCAAGGAGAAGCTGGCCGCCTCCTGGAACTACGCCAAGGAGGGGGCGCCGTTTCGCGAGGGGCGCTACCACTACTTCTTCAAGAACGACGGCCTGCAGAACCAGAACGTGCTGTGGCGCCAGCTGGAGGGCAAGCCGGCCGAGGTGTTCCTCGATCCCAATACCCTCAGCCCCGACGGCACCACGGCGCTGGATCAGCTGAGCTTCTCCCGTGATGGCCGCATCCTGGCCTACTCCTTGTCGCTGGCGGGCAGTGACTGGCGCGAGATCCACCTGATGGACGTGGAGAGCAAGCAGCCGCTGGAGGCGCCCCTCAAGGACGTGAAGTTCAGCGGCATCAGCTGGCTCGGCAACGAGGGCTTCTTCTACTCGAGCTACGACAAGCCGGGTGGCAGCGAGCTGTCGGCCAAGACCGATCAGCACAAGGTCTATTTCCACCGGCTCGGCACGGCGCAGGAGGATGACCGGCTGGTGTTCGGCGCCATCCCGGCCCAGCACCACCGCTACGTGGGGGCGACCGTCACCGAAGATGACCGCTTCCTGCTCATCTCGGCGGCGAACTCCACCTCCGGCAACCGCCTCTATGTGAAGGATCTGGGCCAGGAGAACGCGCCGCTGCTAACGGTGCAGGGGGATCTGGAGGCGGACGTGAGCCTGGTGGACAACCAGGGCAGCAGCCTTTACCTGCTGACCAACCGGGACGCCCCCAACGGCCGGCTGGTGACGGTGGATGCCGCCAACCCGGGCCCGGCCCACTGGCGGGATCTCATCCCCGAGCGTCAGCAGGTGCTGACGGTGCACAGCGGCAGCGGCTATCTGTTCGCCGAGTACATGGTGGATGCCACCGCCCGGGTCGAGCAGTTCGACTACGAAGGCAAGCGAGTGCGCGAGGTGGCGCTGCCCGGCCTTGGCAGCGTCAGCGGCTTCAACGGCAAGCACGATGATCCCGCCCTCTACTTCGGCTTCGAGAACTATGCCCAGCCGCCGACCCTCTACCGATTCGAGCCCAAGAGCGGCGCCATCAGCCTCTATCGCGCCTCGGCTGCGCCGTTCAAACCGGAGGATTACGTCTCCGAGCAGCGCTTCTACCAGAGCAAGGACGGCACCCGGGTGCCGCTCATCATCAGCTACCGCAAGGGCCTCAAGCTTGATGGCAGTAATCCGACCATCCTCTACGGCTACGGCGGTTTCGACGTGAGCCTGACCCCGAGCTTCAGCGTGTCGGTAGCCAACTGGCTGGATCTGGGGGGCGTCTATGCGGTGGCCAACCTGCGCGGGGGCGGCGAGTACGGCCAGGCCTGGCACCTGGCGGGCACCCAGCAGAACAAGCAGAACGTGTTCGACGATTTCATCGCGGCGGCCGAGTACCTCAAGGCCGAGGGCTACACCCGCACCGATCGGCTGGCGATCCGCGGTGGCTCCAACGGCGGTCTGCTGGTGGGGGCGGTGATGACCCAGCGGCCGGATCTGATGCGGGTCGCCCTGCCGGCGGTGGGGGTGCTCGACATGCTGCGCTACCACACCTTCACCGCCGGGGCGGGCTGGGCCTATGACTACGGCACCAGCGCCGACAGCGAGGCGATGTTCGACTACCTGAAGGGCTACTCGCCCCTGCACAACGTCCGGCCCGGGGTCAGCTACCCCTCGACCCTGGTGACCACGGCGGATCACGACGATCGGGTGGTGCCGGCCCACTCCTTCAAGTTTGCCGCCACCCTGCAGGCCGACAATGCCGGCCCCCATCCCCAGCTCATCCGCATCGAGACCAATGCCGGGCACGGGGCGGGCACGCCGGTGGCCAAACTTATCGAGCAGAGTGCGGACATCTATGCCTTCACCCTGTACGAGATGGGCTACAGGGAGCTGCCGCGTCAGCCTTGATCCGGGCGAGACGGGCGCCAGCCATCCACTATCATCAGGGCCCTGCGGGGCCCTTTTTATTGCCGCGTGTTTGAACGTGGGCCTGCGACCATCCCTGTCTCGCCGCTGGCCCGTTTTGGCAGACGGGCCCCATCTGTCATCCCCCCGGTGGTATAGTCAGCCACAAGATCCGCATTCAAGGAGTCCATCGTGAAGAAGATCATCTACATCCTGCTGGGGTTGGCGCTGGCGGCCGTGGTGGCCATCGCCGCCCTGGTGTCCCTCATCGATCCCAATCAGTTCAAGCCCCAGCTGGTGGAACAAGTGCGCAAGAGCACCGGCCGCGAGCTGGTGATACAAGGGGATATCGGCTGGCGTTTCTGGCCAAGCCTGGGCCTCTCCCTCGAGAAGGTGGCGCTGCGCAACCCCGCCGGCTTTGCCGAGCCCGACCTGGTGCGCTTCACGCGCGGGGAGGCCTCGGTGGGCCTGCTGCCCCTGCTCTCCCACAAGCTTGAGATAGGCAAGGTGACCCTGAGCGGCGCCCATCTGTTTATCCAGACCAGGGCTGACGGCAGCTCCAACCTGAGTGACCTGCTCAAGGCCTCCGCCGAGCCTAAGGGGGAAGCGACCTCCGAGCCTGCCGCAACGACGCCCCCACCCGCCAATGACAAGCAGCCCTGGCAGATCAGCCTGCAAGGAGTGGAGCTGCAACAGGCCAGCGCCCTGGTGCAGGACGATCGCAACGGCACAGTCTCTCGTCTCGAACAGCTGGACCTGAACCTGGGCCAGCTGGCGGTCGATCAATGGGTACCGGTGACTCTGGCCGCCAAGGGGGCCCAGGGTGAGCTGGCGTTTGATCTCAAGGGGTCGGCCCAGCTCAAGCTGGCGTCCGATGCCAGCCGCAGCGAGCTGAAAGATGTCGCACTGGCGGGGAGCCTGAGCGAACCGACCCAGCGGCTGGATGCTTTCTCCCTCAAGGCCGACCGGCTGGCACTGGGGCAGTGGAGCAGCCTGAGCCTTAGCCTCAGCGGGGCACAGGGGGCGGCGGACAAGCCGACCCTGGCCGGTACGCTGGAGGGGACCCTCAAGGCGCGCCTCGATGAAAACCGGCAACTGCTGGAGCTGTCGGATGCCGTGCTGGCCGCCAAGCTGAGCGGCGATGCCCTGCCGCGCCCGCAGATGCAGCTCAAGCTCGCTGGCTTTGCCCGCGCCGAGCTGGACAAGCAGGCCGTCACCCTCAGCAACCTGGTGATGGGGGTGGATGATGCGCTGCTGAGCGGCAGCGGCGCCGTTCGTCTGGGGGCCGTTCCCAAAGTGGACTTTGACCTCAAGGGGGCCAAGCTCGACCTGGACAGTTGGCTGGGTCAGCCAGCCAGGACGGCGTCCGCTGCGGCCACCTCGGGAGCGGCTGCCCCGGCCGGAGCACCGGCACAGACCGCCGCGCAGGCGCTCTCCACGGCCGAACCGGATCTTACCGCCCTCAAGTCGGTGGACCTGGCTGGCCGCCTGCAACTGGGTAGCCTGCGCCTCAAGGGGCTGGATCTCAGCGCCGTCGATCTGCAACTGGCCCTGGCCGGTGGTCAGCTCACCCTCAAGCAGTTCAGTGCCGGGGTGGCCGGTGGCAAGGTGACGGCGAGCGGTCTGCTCGATTCCCGTCAGCAACCCGCCCGCTATCAGGTGCACAAGCGGGTGCAGGGGGTCGATGTGCGGCCGCTGCTGCAGACCCTGGCCCAGACCGACCTGCTGGAAGGCAAGGGGGATCTGGAGGTGGAGGTGCAGGGTAGCGGTCTTTCCGAGCAGGCGCTGCGCAGCCGGATGCAGGGCAAGGTGAACCTCAAGTTGAGCGATGGCGCCCTGCACGGCATCAACCTGGCGGAGATGATCCGCGAGGCGCGGGCCACCCTGACCGGCAAGGGAGCGGATCAGGTGAAGGAGGTGCGCAAGACCGATTTCAGCGCCCTCACCGCCAGCTTCCAGATTGTCAACGGGATTGCCAGGAGCGACGACATCCAGCTCTTTGCCCCCGCCCTGCGGGTGAAGGGGCTGGGCCAGACTGCTCTGGTGCCAGAGACCCTCGACTTCCTGTTCCTCACCTCCGTGGTGGAAAGCAGCAAGGGGCAGGGGGGCAAGACAGTGGACGAGCTCAAGGACATCACCATACCGGTGCGCATCGGCGGCCACTGGCAGGCGCCGAGCTACAAGCTCGACGTGAAGGAGCTGCTCAGCAACAACAAGGTGCTGGAGGAGAAGGCCCGCAAGGAGGCCGAGCGCGGTCTCAAGAAGCTGCTGGGTGACAAGGCCGACAACGAAGGGGTGAAGGGGGTGGCGGACCAGCTGCTCAAGGGCCTGTTCAAATAGCCAACTTCCCCTTGTTGCCATCAAGAGCCCGCCCCGTGCGGGCTCTTTGTTGTGGTGCCGGGCGTCACGGGACGAGGTGTGGTCGGCAACATGAGGTACTATGCGAAACAGTCTTCGAAACCGGGAACCAGGAGGGTTCATGAACAAACGGGTGCTGATCACCGGCGGCGGCAGAGGTATCGGGGCCGCGACAGCCCGCTATCTGGCGGCGCAGGGTTACCATCTCTGTCTCAACTATCGTCAGGACAGGGTGTCCGCCGAGGCGGTGGTGGCCGAGATCCTGGCCACCCATCCGGTCGAGTGCATCGCGGTGCAGGCCGATGTCAGCGTGGAGGCCGAGGTGGCGCGCCTGTTCGAGGAGATGGACGCGCGGCTCGGCCCCGTTACCCACCTGGTGAACAACGCCGGCAGGTTGCAGCCCCAGATGCGGGTGCTGGAGATGAGCGCAGAGCGCATCAACCAGACCCTGACCACCAATGTCACCAGCTGCTTTCTCTGCTGCCGCGAGGCGGTGCGCCGCATGACGGCGGGGGGGGGCCATCGTCAACGTCTCTTCCGCCGCCGCGCGCCTGGGCTCCCCCGGGGAGTACGTGGATTATGCCGCCGCCAAGGGGGCCGTCGACGTGCTGACCAGAGGCTTGTCGCTGGAGCTGGCGGCTCAGGGGATCCGGGTCAACGGGGTGCGTCCGGGTTTCATCTACACCGACATGCATGCCGACGGCGGCGAGCCCGGCCGGGTGGACAGGATCAAGGGGGCCATTCCGCTGCAACGGGGCGGCGAACCCCGTGAGGTGGCGACCGCCATCGCCTGGCTGCTGTCGGACGAGGCCTCCTATGCCACCGGCACCTTTATCGATGTGGCGGGCGGGCGCTAGGTCATCTTCAACAAGCCTTTCGTCAACGAGAAGGGGCGCCATGGCGCCCCTTCTGCTTATTCTCCCAGCAGCTGTTGCCAGACCGCCAGCACATGGCCCCGCTCTCGCGGCAACTGATCGTCCCCCACCTTGCGGGAGATCTCCGAGAGATTGAGGCGATGGCCGAGGTTGCGGATCTCCAGATAGGCCTGCTTGAGCCCCTCCGCCTGCTCCAGTGTGAGTACCCCCGCCATCACGCACTCATCGAAGATGCGCACATTGTCTGACCAGCGGGTGAGGGCGTCCGGCTCACCGCAGGCATGGGCCAGCACCAGGTACTGGGCGATGAACTCGATGTCCACCATGCCGCCGGGGGACTGCTTGAGATCGAACTCTCCCTCTCCCGCCTTGAGCAGGTGATCCCGCATCTTCTGGCGCATCTCCCGCACTTCGCGGGCCAGGGTGGGCAGATCCCGCTCCTTGGCCAGCACGTCGCGGCGGATGCGGGCAAATTCGGCGACCACGGCATCATCGCCATAGATGGGACGGGCTCGCACCAGGGCCTGATGCTCCCAGGTCCAGGCTTCCTGCTGCTGGTACTGCTCATAGGCCGACAGCGATGAGACCAGCAGGCCTGAGTCGCCGGAGGGGCGCAGCCGCATGTCGATCTCGTAGAGGATGCCGGACGGAGTGCGGGTGCTGAACAGATGCAGGATCCGCTGGGCCAGGCGCAGGTAGAACTGGCGGCTGTCGATGGGCTTGCGGCCATCGGTGTAACTGTTGGGGTCGCCGCCGTGCAGGAACACCAGATCGAGATCCGAGCCGTAGCCGAGTTCGATGCCCCCCAGCTTGCCGTAGGCCACCACCGCAAAGCCGCGCTGGCCGCTCACCGCCACCTCGGGCGGCACCCCGTAGCGTTCGCTCATCTGGGCCCACGCCTGATTGACCACCTCCTCGGTGATCGCCTCCGCCAGCCAGGTGAGGTGGTCGCTCACCTTCATCAGCGGCAGGGCGCCGGCGATGTCGGCGGCGACGATGCGCAGGAGCTGTACCTGCTTGAACTGGCGCAGCGCCTCCATCTGCTGCTCCACATCCTCCTCGGGGATGCGCAGGAGGAACTGGCGCAACTGGGGCTTGTACTGATCCAGCGGGGTGGGGTGGTAGAGGTGCTGGGGATCCAGCAGCTCGTCCAGCAGGATGGGGTAGCGGGCCAGCTGCTCGCTCACCAGGTTGCTCTCGTCACACAGGCGTACCAGCTGGCGCAGGGCGGCGGGGTTTTCCGCCAGCAGTTGCAGATAGGCGCTGCGGGTGAAGATGCGGGTCAGCAGGGTGCAGACCCGCTCGAACAGGCGGGCGGGCTCGCGGCTCGCCACCACCAGCCGCAGCAGCTCCGGCATCAGCCAGTCCAGGGCAATGCGCCCCTGGGGCCCCACCTGACGGCGCTTGTACTCCTCCTTGAAACGCAGCAGGGCGGCGCAGAGGGGGGCGGGCTCCACCACTCCCTGCGTGGTCAGCAGTTTTTCCAGCTCGGCGGCATCAAGCTCGGTGCGCCAGAGATCGAGCCAGAGCTGTTCCAGGTGGGCGGGGGCCTCCTTCTCTTCCCCCACTACGGCGACGAACTCCTGATGGACGGCGGCCATCTCCTCATCGAGGTGGGCCATGAAGGAGTCCCAGTCGGTAAAGCCGAGGGTGGCGATGAGCCGCTGGCGATCCCGATCCTCGGTGGGAAGGGTCTGGGTCTGCTGATCGCCGATCTCCTGCAAGATGTTTTCCACCCGGCGCAGGAAGCGATAGGCGGTGAGCAGGCGTTCGCACTGGCTCCCCTCCAGGGCACCCCCCTGGGCGATGGCGGCCAGCGCCTCGGGCAGGTGGCGTACCCGCAGGGCGGGCTCGCGCCCGCCACGGATGAGTTGCAGCGCCTGGGCGATAAACTCCACCTCGCGAATGCCCCCGGCCCCCAGCTTGATGTTGCCCTCCAGTCCCTTGCGGCGCACCTCGGCGGCGATCATCGCCTTCATCTGGCGCAGGCCGTCGATGACGCCGAAGTCGATGTAGCGGCGGAACACGAAGGGGCGCAGCAGTTCGGTCAGGGCCATGGCGTGTTCACACTGGGGGCCCAGCACTCGCGCCTTGACCATGGCGTAGCGTTCCCAGTTGCGGCCGTGATGCTGGTAGTAGTCTTCCATGGCGGCGAAGGAGATGGCGAGCGGCCCCGCATCGCCAAAGGGGCGCAGCCGCATGTCGACCCGGAACACCTGACCATCCTGGGTGGGCTGGTGGAGGGCGTTGATGAGACGCTGCCCCAGCTTGATGAAGAACTGCTGGTTGGCGAGCTCCCGCCGACCGCCAACGGTGTAGCCGTTCTCGGGGAAGGTGAAGATAAGGTCGATGTCCGAGGAGAAGTTGAGCTCGCCGCCGCCGAGCTTGCCCATCCCGAGGATGAGCAGCGGCTGGGGGTTGCCATCGCCGTCCATGGGGGTGCCCAGCTCGCTGCACTGTTTGGCGTAGAGCCAGTCGCGGGCACCACAGATGAGGGCATCCGCCAGCTTGGTGAGATGGATGAAGCTCTCTTCGACCTCGGACTCCCCGAGCAGCTCGCGCCAGGCGATCACCAGCATGCGGCTGCGGCGGAACTGACGCAGGATGCGCTTGAGCGCCTCCTCGTCCGCGACCTCGGCGAGCAGCGCTGCGAGCTCAGGCTCATAGGCGGGCCAGCGCTCGGCCCGGGTCAGTGCGTCCGATGCCAGGGTCTCGGCCAGCAGCCCCGGCTGCTTGATGAGGGAGTCAGCGACAAAGTCGGAGAGGCCGAGCAGGGTCAGCAGGGTCTGGCGGGTGGGCTCGGGCAGTGCGTCATACTGGGGCGCCAGGGCGAGCAGCCGCTGCCAGTGGCGCAGGGCCTGCTCCTGCAACAAGGGAGAGAAGGCGGAGAAAGAGGGAGAGTGCTGGGCCACGGTTGCCATCCTTGTGGTTGACGAGTCTGCAGGGAGAGTGAAAAGCCGGCTGCCAATCTAGCACTCCCGGGCGCTGGCGTCACAGCGCCGCTGCCCGGAAGGTGATCCGGCGACGGATCTGGCGATCGGCCGGGCTCAGGGACGCCGGTAGATCTCGGGGTCGTAGATTTCCATCAGGCTGCCGGGGCTTCTCGGCGGCACAAAACCGAAACCGGCGTAGAGGCCGTGGGCATCGGAGGTGGCAAGAGAGAGACGGCGCAGCCCTTGCAGCTCCGGGTGGGCGAGGATGGCTGCCACCAGGGCCTTGCTGTGACCGCGCCCGCGATGTTCGGGCAGCACGAAGACGTCGGCGAGATAACCGAAGGTGGCCTTGTCTGTGATGACCCGGGCGAAGGCGACCTGCTGGCCGTCGAGATAGGCTCCGAAGCACAGGGAGTGGTTGATGGCCCGCTGCAGGGTGGCGAGGGGAATGCCGAGGCACCAGTAGGCCTCTTCACTGAGGAAACGGTGAATGAGCGGGACGTCGAGGCGCCCCTTGTCGTCGCTTATCTCAAGCGCACGTTCTGTAGTCTGCATCCTGGCTCCTTGCCGTGATGAAAAAAGAAAGGCCCCTAAGGGGGCCTTCCAGTGTACTCAAATCACGACCTCAGGCCAGCCTGAAGGTTTGACGATGGGCGCCAGCATCAGGCCAGCTTGAAGGCCTGGATATGGCTGTCCAGCGTCTGGCTGTGGTGTTCCACCAGTTCGGAGGCATCTTTCAGCTCCCGCAGCACCACGACGGAGCCTTCCACCACCTGTTTGACCTGCTCCAGGTTGGCATTCATCTCCTCGGCGACCGAGCTCTGCTGCTCGGAGGCGGCGGCGATCTGGCGGTTCATGTCGGCCACTCCCTGCACCCGTTGCACTATGGTGTCGAGCTGGGTACCTGCCTGGGTCACCTGCTCCACCCCCTTGTCCGCCTGCTGCACGCTCTCGGCCATCAGGCCGACGGCCTGGCGGGCGTTGCCCTGAAGCTGCTCGATCATCTTCTGGATCTCGACGGTGGCCGCCTGGGCACGGTTCGCGAGTTCGCGCACCTCGGAGGCGACCACGGCAAAACCGCGACCCGCCTCACCGGCGCGGGCGGCCTCGATGGCGGCGTTCAGGGCCAGCAGGTTGGTCTGCTCGGAGATGCTGCGGATGGTGTCCACCACGGAGCCGATGCGATCGACCCCGTGCTCCACTTCGTTGACCACGGTGGAGGAGCGCTGGATGTTGCCGGAGAGAGTGTCGATGGTGTTGACGGTAGCCGCCACGCAGCGGCAGCCCTCCTCGGCCAGCTGGCTGGTTTCGGCGGTGGCGTGGGACGCCTGCTCCGCGTGGTTGGCCACTTCTCGAATGGCACCTACCATCTGGCTCATGGCGCTGGCAAGCTGCTCAATCTGGGTGAACTCCTCGTTGATGGCCTCGTTCGCCTCATCCATGCAGAGAGTCACCTGGGAGGCGATCTCGTTGAGCTCCTTGCAGGCTGCACGCTGGGTCCCGAACACCTCCTTGAGGTTCTCCTGGGAGTGGGCCACCGCCTTGGCGATGTCGCCGAACTCGTCCCGGGACTTGAGCAGCACGCTGTGGCTGAGATCCTTGTTGGCGAAACGCTCCAGCAGCCCCACCAGGTAGTGGACCTGCTTGACCATGAGGCGGGAGCCGGTGAGGAGCAGCACCACGAAGACGACCCCCATGAGCGCCGTCTCCACCAGCCCGGTCCAGAGCAGGCGATCGGCGATGGTGTTGGCCATGGCGGCATCAATGCCCTCGCTGAGCAGGGTCGCTTCCAGGTTGCTGGCATCGAACCAGAGTTTGGCCAGCAGCAGCAGGGTGCTGAACACCATGAGCAGCACCACCTTGGGCACCAGTCGGATGTTGCTCATGCGCCTCTCCAGCGGGTTCAACTGCATAATTTTTCTCCTTTCAACGTCCATTATTCCTTTGCCGTCATAGCTATCGGCATTATCTTCCTTTTTATTAATTTGCACCGTGCTTAAAGTTGGAAAATGTATGCGACATCACTTGACTCATTTGCGTACCATGGATCTGCTGATGGGGTTTCTCTCCGTGATTTCGGTTTGCCTGGTGGCTGCTCGCTGGCTGGGGCACGGTGAACTGAGCCCCCAGACTTTGCAGCTCTTTTATGATGTCGACAGTCTGATCTGCTACTTCTTCCTCGCTCACTTCGCCTATGGCTGGGCGCGTGCCTCCGACAGGATGGCCTTCTTCAAGAGCAACTGGTTCTATCTGCCCGGCAGCCTGCCCATGGTGGAACAACTGCGCTGGGCGCGGCTCATCCAGCTGTGGCGGGTCTACCAGTTGCTCCGGGACAGACCGGATTTGCTGGCCATGTTCCGTCGTGAACGCAACGAAACCACCCTCTCCGGCATTCTCTTCCTCTTCTTCCTGTTGCTGGGGGTCGGCTCCGGCGTCATGTACTGGCTGGAAACGGGGCAACCCGGCAGCCAGATCCAGACTCCTTACGATGCCTTCTGGTGGACGTTGGTGACCCTCTCTACCGTGGGGTACGGGGATCTGGTGCCCAAGACGGAGGAGGGGCGCTTCGTCGCCAGCCTGCTGATCCTCTTTGGTGTGGGGTTGTTTGGCGCCCTCAGCGGCTTCATGGCCAGCCTGTTCGTCCATCCCGGCAAGACCAACGACGACACCGCGGTGTGGCGACGCCAACAGAGCGAGCAGCAGGCGCAACTGCTCAAAGAGCTCAAGGCCCTGCGCGCCGAGGTGCAGGCGCTGAAACAGAAGTAGGTACGACGTCTGGAATGGTCGCGTCGTAAACCGGCGGCGCTGCGAGACAGCTCTCACTCGGGGAGATGGCGCTTTTCTTTGCTTGTCCTTTGACCCGCAGGCGGCTTAACATTCGGCCTGCAACCTAATCCAACGAAGAGAATCGATCGACCATGCGCGCCCTTCTCGGGATCCTGATCTGCTTGTGTGCCCAACAGGCACTGGCCGATACCCGCTATGTTTCAGACAACATCTTTACCTATATCCACAACGGTCCGGGTACCCAGTACCGGATCCTCGGCAGCGTCAAGGCCGGTGAGCCGCTGGAGGTCAAGGCGGTAAACCAGGAGGCCGGATTCACCCAGGTGGTGGACGGTCGTGGCCGCGAGGGCTGGATCAAGAACAGCGAGCTGCAGGGGGAGATCAGCCTGCGTGAACGCCTTCCCCAGGTTCAGAAAGAGCTGGACGAAGCCAAGGCCCGTCTGCTGAACCTCAATGGCGACAACGAGAAACGTTTCGCCGAGAAGGATGGCAAGATCGCCGAGCAGAGCAAGGAGATCGCCAGCCTCAAAGCCCGTCTGGACAGCCAGAGCGCCGAGATGAGCAGCCTCAAGGAACAGAACGACGCCCTGACCCAGAGCTATGACAACCGTGAGCACGACATGCAGATGGACTGGTTCATCCGCGGTGGTGCCATGGTGGGGGGCGGCATCCTGCTCGGGATCCTCCTGCCCATGCTCCCGCGCCGTCGCAAGAGCAGCGAGCGCTGGATGAACTGATCGCCCGGGCGGTCAACAGGATGAAAGGTCGCCAGAGGCGGCCTTTTTTCATGGTGTGCCTGGCGAGAAGAGGGCCATGTCGGGGGTCGCCATCGGCCCTTCCCGCTCGTAATATGAGGCAAACGATCCTGTGCCGCGCGCATTCTCAACAAGAGCCTTCATCATATGTCATCAACTGAACAGGCCTTCTGGTTCGTGCTGGGGGGCGAGCACCTCGTCCTGCTGGATGAACAGGGGCGCATTCCACAAGGGCCCCGCGCCGTTTTGCCCACCCATCTGCACACTGCCCCCTTCGAGCACTTCGACGAGTTGGACGGCCTGCCTTGCCATCTGCTGGATCTGGAGGCGGAGACCAAGGCCATGGCCCCGCTGCGCCAGCTCATGGTGGCGGGGGACGAAGAGGGCTTTCGCCTCGCTGGACGGGCCTGGCAGCTCGCCACTTTTCGCCGTACCCATCGTTTCTGCGGTGAGTGCGGCGCCCCCATGACCCCGAGGGAAGGGGAGTGGGCCCAGGGGTGTCATCACGGCCATGTCGTCTATCCGCGCATCTCCCCCTGCATCATCGTCGCGGTGCGCAAGGGGCCGGCTATCTTGCTGGCAGCCCACCGCCGTCACTATCAGGCGGATGATCCCATGTATACCGTGCTGGCCGGCTTCGTGGAGGCAGGGGAGAATCTGGAGCAGTGCGTGGCGCGGGAGGTGTTCGAGGAGAGCGGCATCCGGGTGGCCAATGTGCGTTACGTGGCGAGCCAGCCCTGGCCCTTCCCCCACAGCCTGATGATGGGCTTCACCGCCGACTATGAGAACGGCGAGATCCGGGTGCAGGATGACGAACTGGTGGCGGCAGGTTTCTTTGAGGCTGACCGGCTGCCGCGCTTGCCCCCTCATGGCACCATAGCGCGGCGGCTCATCGAACAGTGCCTCGCCGAGGCGCGTTGAGGGAAAACGGGGGGGCCCCTCACATCTTTGCACTCCTGCGGCGCTGTGCGGCATCAGGGTCGCCCTCAGCCTTGCACAAAGTGGTATCATGTCCGCCATTTTATGCGTGACATGACTCAGGAACTGGGATGAAAGAGCTGAAAAACGATCGATACCTGCGTGCCCTGCTGCGCCAGGAAGTGGACATGACCCCGGTATGGATGATGCGTCAGGCTGGCCGTTATCTGCCGGAATACAAGGCGACCCGCGCCGTTGCGGGGGATTTCATGTCCCTGTGTCGCAACGCCGAGCTGGCCTGTGAAGTCACCTTGCAGCCCCTGCGCCGCTATCCACTCGATGCCGCCATCCTCTTCTCCGACATCCTGACCGTGCCCGATGCCATGGGGCTGGGCCTCTACTTCGAACACGGGGAAGGCCCGCGCTTCGAGCGCCCGATCACCTCCATGGCCGACGTGAAGGCCCTGCCCATCCCGGATCCGGAAGACGAGCTTGGCTACGTGATGAATGCGGTGCGCACCATCCGCCGCGAGCTCAAGGGCGACGTGCCGCTCATCGGCTTCTCCGGCAGCCCCTGGACCCTGGCCACCTACATGGTGGAGGGGGGCAGCTCCAAGGCGTTCACCAAGATCAAGCAGATGATGTATGCAGAGCCGCAGACCCTGCACCTGCTGCTCGACAAGCTGGCGGACAGCGTGATTAGCTATCTCAACGCCCAGATCAGGGCGGGTGCCCAGGCGGTCATGGTGTTCGACACCTGGGGCGGCGTGCTCACCCCGCAGGATTACCGTGACTTCTCCCTGCAGTACATGCACAAGATCGTCGATGGCCTGATCCGTGAACATGAGGGCCGCCGCGTGCCGGTCACCCTGTTCACCAAGAACGGCGGCCAGTGGCTGGAGCAGATCGCCGCCACCGGCTGTGATGCGTTGGGGCTGGACTGGACCACCGACATCGCGGACGCCAAGCGCCGGGTGGGCGACAAGGTGGCGCTGCAGGGCAACATGGACCCCTCCATGCTCTACGCCACCCCGGAGCGGATCCGCGAAGAGGTCGCCACCATTCTGGCCGGTTTCGGTCATGGCAACGGTCATGTCTTCAACCTGGGGCACGGTATCCATCAGGATGTGGACCCGGAACACGCCGGCGTGTTCGTCAACGCGGTGCATGAGCTCTCCGCCCGGTACCACGGTCGCTGAGGGCGGCAAACAGCGTGATGAACGGGGCCTGCGGGCCCCGTTTTGCTGTCCGTGACACAGGGGGCTGCATCCTGGTTGCGGCTCGGGTTACACTGCACCCCCATGTTGGCAGTCGTGGCCGGGATGGGGTCGTTGAGGGGCAGGAGGCTGGATGGAGAAGCAGGCGTGGGATTGGGGGATCGACCTTGGCGGGACCAAGTGCGAGTGCGTGGTGCTCGATGGCGACGAGGTGTTGCTGCGCCACCGCATTCCCACTGAACGGCACGGCGGCTACCAGCACATGCTGGGCCAGATCGCCAAACTGGTGGACGAGTGTGCCGCCAAACTCGGTCAGCGTCCTGCACTCATCGGCATGGGGACGCCGGGGGCCCGGGACCCCCAGACCGGGCTGCTGAAAAACAGCAACACCACCGAGTTCAACGGCAAGCCGCTCAAGGAAGATCTGGAACGCAGGCTGGGCGTCCCCGTGCTCATCGCCAACGACGCCAACTGTTTCGCCCTGGCGGAAACCCACCTGGGGGCGGTGCGCCAGCATCATCCCGATGCAAAAGTGGTGTTCGGCATCATCATGGGCACCGGGGTCGGGGCCGGCATCGTCATCAACGGCCAGATCCTCAACGGTCACCACGGCATCGCCGGAGAGTGGGGGCACAACGTCCTGCTGCCGGAGGGGCCAGAGTGCTACTGCGGCAAGCGCGGCTGCGTCGAAACCCTCATCAGCGGCCCGGCGCTGGAGGCCTGGTACGAGGCCAGGACCAAACGCCGTCTCTCGCTCGCCCAGATTGCTGCGGCCAGTGCCCATGATCATGTCGCCAGGCTCACCATGGACAGGTTGCACCTGCTGTTCGGCCAGGCCCTCGCCAACGTGATCAATATTCTCGATCCGGACGTCATCGTCATCGGTGGCGGCGTGGGCAATGTGCAGAGCCTCTATCGCGCCGGGCGCGAAACGGTATTGCCCTTCCTGTTCAACCCCCGCTTCGCCACCCCCATGATAGCGCCGGCTCTGGGGGACAGCGCCGGGGTATTCGGTGCCGCACTGCTGGCCCGCGGCGTCTTTCGCGAGGCACTGCTCTCGTGAGTCGCCCCTTCCTCCCATCCCTTTGTCGCAGCTAAGGACACAACGTTTCCATGATCAAGATTGCCATCAACGGCTATGGCCGCATCGGCCGCAACGTGCTGCGGGCCCTCTACGAGAGCGGCCGCGACAAGACCATCAAGATAGTGGCCATCAACGAGCTGGCTGCCCCCGAGGCCATGGTGCACCTGACCCGCTTTGACACCAGCCACGGCCGGTTCCGCTATCCGGTACAACTGGCGGGCAACAGCATGCAGGTGGGGGAGGATCTCATCGCCCTGTTTGCCGAGAAGGATCCGTCCAGGCTGCCCTGGCGGGCGCTGGGGGTGGATGTGGTGCTGGACTGCACCGGGGTGTTCGGCTCCCGGGCCGATGCCGAGCTGCATCTGGGGGCGGGAGCGGGCAAGGTGCTCTTCTCCCATCCGGCGGACGCGGACGTGGACGCCACCATCGTCTACGGGGTCAACCACCAGGTGCTGACCGGGCGGGAGCGGATCGTCTCCAACGCCTCCTGTACCACCAACTGCGTGGTCCCCGTCATCGAAACATTGCATCGAGAATTCGAGATAAATTGTGGTACTATTACGACAATTCATTCGGCCATGCACGATCAGCAAGTCATCGATGCCTATCACGGCGACTTGCGCAGAACCCGGGCAGCCAGCCAGTCCATCATCCCGGTGGACACCAAGCTGGCAAAGGGGTTGGAACGTATCCTTCCCCACTTTGCCGGCAAGTTCGAGGCGATCGCGGTACGGGTACCGACCATCAATGTAACCGCCATGGATCTGAGCATTACTGTTCGTAAAAAAGTGACAGTTAGTGACGTAAATCAAGCCCTGCAACGGGCATCCAGAGGTACATTACACGGTATTCTGGACTACACGGAAGAGCCACTGGTCTCCGTAGACTTTAATCATGATGCACACTCCTGCATCATTGATGGTACCCAGACCCGGGTCAGCGATGCCAACCTCGTCAAGATGTTGATGTGGTGCGATAACGAATGGGGCTTCGCCAACCGCATGCTGGATACCACCCGGGCCATGATGGCCGCAGGCTGAGAGTCTGCACCGGGCGCAAGGTTACTGTTTTTTTAACATTACCTGAAAATATATAGAGGACTGAATATGTCTGTTATCAAGATGACCGACCTGGATCTGGCGGGCAAACGCGTTCTGATCCGTGCTGACCTGAACGTGCCGGTAAAAGACGGCAAGGTCACTTCCGATGCACGTATCGTTGCGACTCTGCCGACCATCAAGCTGGCTCTGGAAAAGGGCGCCAAGCTGATGATCACCTCCCACCTGGGTCGTCCGACCGAGGGTGAATACAACGAAGAATTCTCCCTGGCTCCGGTTGTCAACTATCTGAAAGACGCACTGTCCTGCCCGGTTCGTCTGGCCAAAGACTACCTGGATGGCGTAGACGTCGCCGCCGGTGAGCTGGTTGTGCTGGAAAACTGCCGCTTCAACAAAGGCGAGAAGAAGAACACCGAAGAGCTGGCCAAAAAATACGCCGCCCTGTGTGACGTCTTTGTAATGGATGCGTTCGGTACTGCTCACCGCGCCGAAGGTTCTACCTACGGTGTGGCCCAGTTCGCGCCGGTTGCCTGTGCAGGCCCCCTGCTGGCCGGTGAACTGGAAGCCCTGGGCAAAGCCATGCTCAAGCCCGAGCGCCCCATGGTTGCCATCGTTGGCGGCTCCAAGGTATCCACCAAGCTGACCGTGCTGGAATCCCTCTCCAAGATCGCTGACCAGCTGGTGGTCGGTGGTGGCATCGCCAACACCTTCATCGCTGCTGCCGGTCACAACGTCGGCAAGTCCCTGTGCGAGCACGACCTGATCGACACCGCCAAGAAACTGGCTGCCGAAACCAACATCCCGGTGACCACCGACGTGGTTGTGGGTAGCGAATTCTCCGAATCCACCCCGGCCACCATCAAGTCCGTGTCCGACGTGACTGACGGCGACATGATCTTCGACATCGGTCCGGATTCCGCCAAGGCCCTGGCCGACATCATCATGAACGCCAAGACCATCCTGTGGAACGGCCCGGTCGGCGTGTTCGAGTTCGACCAGTTCGCTGAAGGCACCAAGGTGATCGCCGAAGCCATCGCCGCTTCCCCGGCCTTCTCCATCGCTGGCGGTGGTGACACCCTGGCTGCCATCGACAAGTTCGGCATCGCCGACAAGGTCTCCTACATCTCCACCGGCGGCGGCGCCTTCCTGGAATTCGTAGAAGGCAAGGTACTGCCGGCTGTCGCGATTCTCGAAGAGCGCGCCAAAGCCTAATTGACCCGGGACGGGGGGCAAAAGCCTCCCGTTTCGTTTATCATGTGGCCGCTGTGCCGGTTCATGATGAACCCCCCACTTTTTATTAACGGCATACGAGACAGGACGATTAAACATGTCTAAGAAAATTTTCGACTTCGTAAAACCCGGCGTGATCACTGGTGATGACGTTCAGAAAGTGTTCGCCATCGCCAAGGAAAACGGCTTCGCTCTGCCGGCCGTCAACTGCGTCGGTACCGACTCCGTGAACGCCGTGCTGGAAGCTGCTGCCAAGGTCAAAGCCCCGGTTATCGTACAGTTCTCCAACGGTGGTGCCGTGTTCACCGCCGGCAAGGGTCTGAAGCTGGAAGGCCAGCAAGCTGCCATCCTGGGTGCCATCTCCGGTGCCAAGCACGTGCACGCCGTTGCCGAAGCCTACGGTGTACCGGTGATCCTGCACACCGACCACGCCGCCAAGAAGCTGCTGCCGTGGATCGACGGTCTGCTGGATGCCGGTGAGAAGCACTTCGCCGAAACCGGCAAGCCGCTGTTCTCCTCCCACATGCTGGATCTGTCCGAAGAGTCTCTGGAAGAGAACATCGACATCTGCTGCGAGTACCTGACCCGCATGGCCAAGATGAACATGACTCTGGAGCTGGAACTGGGCTGCACCGGCGGTGAAGAAGACGGCGTGGACAACAGCCACCTGGACCAATCCTCCCTGTACACCCAGCCGGAAGACGTGGCCTACGCCTACGAGCGTCTGTCCAAGATCAGCCCGCGCTTCACCATCGCTGCCTCCTTCGGCAACGTGCACGGTGTGTACAAGCCGGGTAACGTCAAGCTGACTCCGAAGATCCTGGACAACTCCCAGAAGTACGTCTCCGAGAAGTTCGGTCTGCCTGCCAAGTCCCTGGACTTCGTGTTCCACGGTGGCTCCGGCTCTACCCTGGAAGAGATCCGCGAATCCATCTCCTACGGTGTGGTGAAAATGAACATCGACACCGACACCCAGTGGGCGACCTGGGAAGGCGTGCTGAACTTCTACAAGTCCAACGAAGCCTACCTGCAAGGCCAGCTGGGCAACCCGGAAGGTGCCGACAAGCCGAACAAGAAGTTCTACGATCCGCGCGTATGGCTGCGTGCCGGTCAGACTTCCATGATCGCACGTCTGGAGAAGGCCTTCTCCGACCTGAACGCCATCGACGTACTGTAATTCGCAGCACCTTGATTGCATGAAAAGGCGCCCTTCGGGGCGCCTTTTGCATTTCTGTGATCCTGACGGGCTGGATTGGGGATGGGGGGCTGGGTATTATCGATGACACCCGTTTAATTTAGTAAACGAATGCAACCAGGCAGGATGCTGAGCATGCAGACAGGAAGACAGGGACATCAGGAACACACGGCCTCCTATTACGCGGCCACTCGCAACGACCATCGGCAGTGGCCCGAGCTCAGTGGTGAGCTGGATGCGGACGTCTGCGTCATCGGTGGTGGTTTCACCGGCCTCAACACCGCCATCAACCTGGCCGATGCCGGTTACAAGGTGGTGCTGCTGGAGGCCAACCGCATCGGCTGGGGAGCTTCGGGGCGCAACGGAGGCCAGCTGATCCGCGGCATCGGCCACGATACCAGCCAGTTCGCCCGCTGGATTGGCGAGGCGGGCGTGCGGGAGCTGGATCTCATGGGGATCGAAGCGGTGCAACTGGTGCGCGAGCGGGTCGAGCGTTTCAATATCGAGTGCGATCTCACCTGGGGCTATTGCGATCTCGCCACCAAGGCGCGCCACCTGAGGGGGTTCGAGGAGGATGCCGAGCACCTGGCGAGCCTGGGTTACCGGCACGCACTGAAAATGGTGGCACGGGAGGAGATGCACACCGTGGTCGGATCGGATCGCTATATCGGCGGGATGATCGACATGGGCTCCGGTCACCTGCACCCTCTCAACCTGGCCCTCGGCGAAGCGCGTGCGGCAGCCAGTCTCGGGGTCTCCCTGTTCGAACACTCAAGGGTGACCCACATCGACTACGGCGAGCGGGTCGAGGTGACCACGGCCCACGGCCGGGTCAGCGCGGACTACCTGGTGATCGGCTGCAACGCTTACCTGGGCGACCTCCAGCCCGATCTCGGGGGCAAGGTGCTGCCGGCGGGCTCCTACATTCTCGCCACCCAGGTGCTGGAGAAGCGCCTGCGCCAGCGCTTGCTGCCACAGAACATGGCGGTGTGCGATCAGAATGTGGCGCTCGACTACTATCGGCTGTCGGCGGACGGTCGCCTGCTGTTCGGCGGGGCCTGCAACTACTCGGGCCGTGACCCCCGTGATATCAAGGCCTTTATGCTGTCCAAGCTGCTGCGGGTCTTCCCCGAGCTCGCGGGTACCGCCATCGAGTTCCAGTGGGGGGGCATGATAGGCATAGGCGCCAACCGGCTGCCCCAGATAGGCCGCCTCGAGCAGCATCCCAACGTCTTCTATGCCCAGGCCTATTCGGGCCATGGCCTCAATGCCACCCACATGGCGGGCAAGCTGGTGGCGGAGGCGATCAAGGGGGAGAGCCGGGGCTTCGATCTCTTCAGCCGCGTCCCCCACATGACTTTCCCGGGTGGCCCGGCGTTGCGCTCTCCGCTGCTGGCGCTCGGGATGCTCTGGTATCGGCTGAAGGATCTGCTCTAGGGAGAGGGGGGGCTCGGGATTATCCCTGCTGCGTCGCGTCTGGCTCGGCCAGGCGCCAGCCCTGCTCCGTCTTCATCATCCAGACCTGGGTCTCCTGCGCCAGGGCCTGGCCTGCCTCAAAGTCGCCATATTTGCGCTCGAGCTCCATCAGTCCCATCTCCTGCTGGAAGGGGCCGACCCTGTCATAGACCAGATCCTCGTCGTGCAGCACCTGCAACTGATCCAGTCCCTGCTTGAAGTGGAGCTGGTAGCTCACCTTGACCAGATAGACCCCCTCCATCCGCTCCTCCTTGCCGAGCACGGCGAAGTCGCGGATGTCGAACAGGTCAGCATCTGTGCCCGCCTGCAACCTGGCGGTGACCTGGCTCTGGATGGTCTCTTCACCGGGACCTGCGTTGCAGCCATAAAGCCAGAGGGCCAGCAGGGGGATGAACCACTTTTTCATCAAAACTCCGGACGAACGAGACGGGAAAGGGCAAATTCTGCCACGGCGTCGGTCATATACAAGGGATTGCCGGAAAAATGGCGGTCAAACCGGGGGCCCACACGGTTGCACGGGCCACCCGGTATCAGCGCAGCTTGTCCAGCTGGCCGAGAAATTCGACAGGCCCCATGAAGCCGGTCACCCGCTGGCCGTTCACCTCGTTGCCATCGCGATCGAAGAAGATGAGGGTCGGCAATCCCAGCACGTTGAGGCCGTTGAGCAGATCCACGTCGGCGTCGTCGTTGGCGGTGACGTCCGCCTGCAGCAGCACCATCTCGCTGAAGCGCGCCTGCACATCGGGGTCGCTGAAGGTCTTGTGCTCGAACTCCTTGCAGGCCACGCACCAGTCGGCGTAGAGGTCCAGCAGCACCGGCTTGCCGCGGGCGGCGGCGAGCTGCACCTTGAGATCGTCCAGGGTCTTGATTCGGATGAATCGGGGGGCCTGGGTCTGGGCGGCGGCATTGGCCCCCTCGGGTGGCAGCAGCAGATCCTTGCCCACCACCACCAGACCCATCATCGCCAGCAGCAGAACGAAGCCGCCAAGGCTCTTGCCCACCAAATGGGCGCGATGCTGGTTGTGGTGATAGAGATAACCGCACAGCACCAGCCCCCAGCCGAGCCAGAGCAGGGTGGCCACCTGATCGCTCAGGAGCCTTGAGAGCAGCAGGATGGGTACCGCCAGCAGCGCAAAACCGAAGAGTTGCTTGATCACATCCATCCAGGCGCCGGCCCTGGGCAGCAGCTTGCCGCCAGAGGTGCCGAGCAAGAGCAGCGGCAGCCCCATGCCCAAGGAGAGGGCATAGAGGGCCGCACCGCCGAGCCAGAGGTCGCCACTCTGGGCCACGTAGATAAGGGCCCCGGAGAGCGGCGCCGTGGTGCAGGGGGAGCAGACCAGTCCCGAGATCATGCCCATGATGGCAACGCCGGCCACGGATCCGCCCTGCTGGCGGTTGGAGAAGCCCGAGAGACGGGTTTGCAGGCTGCTCGGCAGTTGCAGGGTGTAGAGCCCGAACATGGAGAGGGCGAGCAGCACGAACATCACCGAGAGGCCGATGAGCACATAGGGGTGCTGCAGGGCCGCCTGGAATTGCAGGCCCGCCGAGGCGACGACGAGCCCGAGCAGGGTATAGGTGACCGCCATCCCCTGCACATAGACAAAGGAGAGCAGGAAGGCGCGACGGGTGGAGAGGCGATGTCCGGCCCCGGCGATGATCCCGGTCAGGATGGGATACATGGGGAAGACGCAGGGGGTGAAGGCGAGGCCGAGACCCAGGGCGAAGAAGGCGGCGACGCTGATCCAGAACCCCTGGCTGCCGAGGGCGGCCGCCAGCCTGTCCTGCTGGCTGCCCGGCGCTTCCGCCCGGGCGGGGGCGGCGAGGGGCTCGACGGCGATCCGCTTGTCGGTCGGTGGGTAGCAGAGTCCCTCGGTGCAGCCCTGGTAACTCAGAGTGAGGCTGGCCGCGTCCCCGACCCGGGTCAGCGCCACGGGGATCTGCACCTCCTGGTAATAGACCCGGCTCTTGCCGAAGAAGTCATCCTCGTGCTCGGTGCCGGGGGGCAGGACGGGCTCGTCGAAGGCGAGGTTCTCTCCCTTCACACGGATGCTGTGGCGATAGAGGTAGTAGCCGTCGGCGATGCGTATCCGGAGCAGCAGCCGATCACCCTGTTGTTCGCTCTCGAGGGCGAAGGCCTGATCCACCTTGAGGAATCTGGGCTGGGTCTCGATGCCGAGGCTGCCGAGCAGATCCTGGCTGCTGGCCCGGGCGGGGGCCGTCGTCAGGACGCAGAGCAGGCCCAGCAGCATCAGCAGGAAGGAGAGGGGGCGAGAGGCGGTCATGAGGTCTCCTGTGTCAACCAGTCGAGATAGGCAGGGTGGCCCTGGCTTGCCGGGAGCGCCAGGATCTCCGGTACCTCGTAGGGATGGTGGGCGAGAATGCACTGACGCAGGGGCTCGAACAGAGCGGCCCGACTCTTGATGACGAGCTGGATCTCCCGGGTTCGTTCCGTCTTGCCCTGCCAGCGATAGACGGAGGTGACCCCGGGCAGCTGGTTGATGCAGGCGGCGAGGCGCTGGTCGAGCAGCTGCTCGCAGAGGCGGTCTGCACTGGTCTCGTCGGGGCAGGTGCAGAGCACCAGAATGGCGTCGGTCATAGGGATGGACGGTCTCGGCAACGGGGCGCACGGGCCCCCTGGATCAGCCGTTACTATACCGGGCCGGGGGGCAAATAGCACCCGGCCCCCCGCACCCGGAATAAGTCATGCGCCCGAGATGGACGCTGTGAAAAGGACAGGGCAGAATGAGCGGGCTTGTTCCAATTCTACGTAAGGAAATGTATGACCCAACAGAATGAGCAGCAGAGAAACCGCATGTTGAGCCTGTTGCGTGAAGGGGAGCGCCGCATGCTGGTGCAACTGGCCGGTCTGCTGCGTACCAGTGTCGACGAGATCAATGCGGAGCTGGAAAAAGAGGAGCTGTTGTCGGCGTTGGAGCAACCCATCACGGTGGAGTACCTCAACGGCGTGGTGCAGCATCATCTGTTCGAGCGCCTGCACAAGGGGGACATGGTGGCGGCCCAGCGCATGCTGAACCAGTACCAGAGCGACCTCGAAGCCATGATGCGCCAGGAAACCAGGCAGGACGATACCCCGCCGGAAGAGGTCAAGGCACAGGCCTGACCCCGCGAGGCCCTCTTCAGCACCATCATGCCATCGCATGATGGTGCCTCGCCCTTACCCCTCGAATCGCTTATCCCAGCGCCTTCTGCACCTGTCCCATGGGAATGGGGAACACCTTGTCGTAACTCCAGTTGTAGACGAAGGCATAGACCAGGTAGAAGAGCACGAAGCCCATATCCAGCACCAGCGCCTCCAGCAGGCCGATGTCGAGCCACCAGGACATCACCGGCAGGGCCACGATCAGCAGGCCCCCCTCGAACCCCAGGGTGTGCAGCACACGCTGCCACAGCGCCTTGTGGGTGTGGCCCTGATAGCGCAGCAGCAGCTTGTCCACCCCGATGTTGTAGACATAGTTCCAGACGGTGGCGACCACCGAGAAGAACAGGGCCAGGGGGCCCATGTGGTTGAGCCCGACGCCGGTCACCCAGCTGGCCAGCGGAGCGGCGATCAGCAGGCCAATCAATTCGAAGCCGATGGCGTGGCGTAGGCGGTCACGGGTCGTACGCATGGTCTGTCTCTCTCTTTGGTCAGGGAATGGCGGCAATGTATCGCCAAAACCGGATAGATTCACGTTGGTATCTATCGCTAAAATAGATAGATGTGACGACACAACAGCACGGCGGAGCTGGCTCATGACCCCTTCACTGGAACACTTCAAGGCATTGCTGGCGACGGCCGAGACCGGGTCGTTCTCGGCGGCGGCGCGCAGGCTGGGCAAGGCCCAGTCGGTGGTGAGTGCCGCCATCGCCAATTTGGAGATCGATCTCGGCCTTGCGCTGTTCGATCGCAGCGGCCGCTATCCCGTGCTGACCGAGGCGGGGGCCCGCATCTGTCAGGAGGCGGGGGTGCTGCTGGCCCAGAGCGAGCGACTGCAGGCCATCGCCGGCGAGCTGGCCAACGGCGTCGAGTCGCGCCTCACCCTGGCCATCGACGATGACTCCCACCTGCCCTGGTTTGGCTCCCTGCTGGAGGAGTTTGCCAGCCGCTACCCGGCGGTGGAGCTGGAGCTGCTGTTCCCGCTGATGGAGGACGTGACCGAGCTGCTCAAGAGCGGCCGTGCCCAGCTCGGCATCAGCTACCAGAAGGAGCACCCCGAGCGGGAGCTGGTCTCCCGCTCCCTAGGGACGGTCACCATGCCCCTGGTGGTCTCTCCGGATCACCCCCTGGCCCACAAGACGCCGTTGAAGGAGAGTGACCTGCAAGGGGCTCGCCAGTTGATGGTGACCGGACGGCGGGAGGGGACGGAGCGCCATCGCTTCCGCCTCTCGGTGCAAGTGTGGTGGGTGGAGGGGGATCTCGGGATCCTGGAGCTGGTGAAACTGGGGCTGGGATGGGCGGCGGTGCCCGAGTTTCTGCTGCACCGGCCCCTGGCGCGGGGGGAGCTGGTGGTGCTCAAGCCGGACTTCATCGCCGAGGCGGAACTGGCGCTGGAGTTGCAGTGGTATCGCGCCCGCCCGTTCGGGCAGGCGGGGCGCTGGTTGCAGGAGGCACTGCTGGCGCGGGTGCCTTGCTAGGGGGGATTCAGTCGAACAACGCATAGGGCAGGGGTTGCAGACCGAGGCTGGAGCCCTCTTCCAGCTTGAGGCGGAAGCGGGCGTCGGCCTCGGTGTCCTTGGGCAGCACGGCGGTGAGCCACACCTGACCCTGCTGCTGCCAGGCGTTGAGCACCAGACCGCTGCGGCGCCAGTTGTCACCGAGCTGGATCTCCAGGGTGTCACCGCTGGCTACCTGCGTTGCGGCAGTGCCGCTCAGCACGAAGAGGGCGCGGTTGTTGGCGCCGCGATACTTGGCGCGAGCCACCGTCTCCTGCCCCATGTAGCAGCCCTTGTTGAAGCTGATGCCATCAAGGGCTTGCAGGTTCAGCATCTGGGGGATGTATTCCCCCTGATGGACCGCTTCCAGATGGGGGAGACCGGCTTTGATTTCCAGCCCCCACCAGAGTCCTTCGTCGCCCACCGGCAGGTTCAGGGCCAGCGGGGATGCGCTCGCCAGCAGCCAGCGGTCCGCCTCCACCCTGACTGCCATGCCGCCCTCCACCAGGCCGGTGCCGGTCAGCGCGAAATGTTGTGCCATCCAGTCGTCTGTCCCCTGACCGGCCAGTCCGGCCAGGCTGCCCTGAAACTCGCCGATCTCGACCTTGGCAAAGATCGCAAACTTCTTGAGCTCCGGCAGTTGGCGGGCCAGCACCGAGGGCTTGGTCAGCATCAGCAGGCTGTCTTCCAGGCAGAGCAGGCGAAAATCGCTCCACAGCTTGCCCTTGGGATCGCAGTGGCCGCCGAGGGTGCTCTGGCCCGGTTGCAGGGCGTTGACGTCGCAGGTGACCTGACCTTGCAGATACTTGGCGCGATCCGGGCCGCCGAGGCGGGTGATGGCCAGATTGGTCAGGGAAAACAGGGTCGGCTCGGCAGGAAGAAGAGGGGTCGGCAGGCTCACGATGGGATTCCAGAGACAGAAAGTATGTGACCTGCATGGTAAAGACGTAAGGAATGTTTGTCAGCCGGAAAATCCTGCTGCTACCATTCCCCGGTCTTTGTAAGGAGAGTTCCATGTTGAACCCAAGTGAGAAGTCCCGCCTGAAGTGGGCCTGCCGTCGCGGCATGCTCGAGCTGGATGTGATCTTTATGCCCTTCTTTGAGCACGAGTTCGATGGCCTCGGCGAGGCCGAACAGCGCACCTTCATCCGCCTGCTGGAGTGCGAGGATCCCGAGCTGTTCCGCTGGTGCATGGGTCACGGCGTGCCCGAGGATCCCGCTTTTGCCGCCATGATCCCCCTGATCCTCGAGCGCAACCAGGCCCGTCACGACAGCCTGCGCTGAGCCCGACTCGCGACCGCCACCCCTCATGGCCAGCCTCGCGTCTCCCCAGCGGGTAGTGATGCGCATGATCGCCTCCCGCCAGCAGCGTCTGCTGCTGTGCATCCTGTTTCTGTTGCTGCTCTTGCCCGTCGCCAGCCTGATCCAGGGCTGGCAATGGGGGCTGTTCCTCCCTGTCTGGGGGCTGAGTCTGTGGCGCGCGTTGCGCCGCCATCCGGCGGCGAGCGGCGTGCTCATCTGGGACGGGGAGTGGCTCGAGTGGCAAGGGGCGCGCCATCGGCTGGATTCCCGCAGTCGCATCCTGCCCGGGGTGCTCTGGTTGCGGCTGAAGACGGTGGAGGGCTCCGAGGGGCAGCTCTGGCTCTTCTCCGATGCCCTGGCCCCTGCACACTACCGTGCCCTGGCCCGCGCCATTCACCTCGCTGTCCGCTAGGGGCGTCTCTCTCTACCTGCTACATCTGCCGCTCATAGCAGATGACCCCGCCTGGGCGGGGTCATCTGGGGGAGGGCATACGCCCGAATCGAACGCAACGGCCTTATTCCCGATCCGGGGTCAGCACCGTCGGCTTGGGATTGGGCTGCATGTCTGGATAGTCCAGGTTGTAGTGCAGACCCCGGGACTCCTTGCGCTGCAGGGCACAGTTGACGATCAGCTCGGCCACCTGCAACAGGTTGCGCAGCTCCAGCAGGTTGTTGGAGACGCGGAAGTTCGCGTAGTACTCCTGCACCTCCTGCTTGAGCAGGTCGATGCGACGCTTGGCCCGGGCCAGGCGCTTGTTGGTGCGCACTATGCCCACGTAGTCCCACATCATCAGCCGCAGCTCGTGCCAGTTGTGCTGGATCACCACCTGCTCGTCGGAGTCGTCCACCTGGCTCTCGTCCCAGGCCGGCAGGCTGGGGGGGGCCACGCTGGTGGGCAGCTTGGCCAGGATGTCGGCCCCCGCCTGGTGGGCATAGACCACGCATTCGAGCAGGGAGTTGGAAGCCATGCGATTGGCGCCGTGCAGCCCGGTGTAGGTCACCTCGCCGATGGCGTAGAGACCCGGGATGTCGGTCTGGCCGTTGTTGTCGATCATCACGCCGCCGCAGGTGTAGTGCGCCGCCGGGACGATGGGCATCGCCTCCCTGGTGATGTCGATACCGACCGCGAGGCAGCGCTCGTGGATGGTCGGGAAATGCTTGATGATGAAGTCCGCCGGCTTGTGGCTGATGTCCAGATACATACAGTCGGCGCCCAGGCGCTTCATCTCGTGGTCGATGGCGCGGGCGACGATGTCCCGCGGTGCCAGCTCGGCCCGCTCGTCGAAGTCCGGCATAAAGCGGCTGCCGTCGGGGCGGCGCAGATAGGCGCCCTCGCCGCGCAGGGCCTCGGTCAGCAGGAAGTTGGGGTCATCCGGGTGGAACAGGCTGGTGGGGTGGAACTGGTTGAACTCCAGGTTCGCCACCCGGCAGCCGGCGCGCCATGCCATGGCGATGCCGTCGCCCGAGCTCACGTCCGGGTTGGAGGTGTACTGGTACACCTTGGAGGCGCCGCCGGTGGCCAGCGCCACGAAGCGGGCGCGGATCACCTCGACCTGCTCGACGTTGCGGTTCCAGACATAGGCGCCCAGCACCTTGTTGCCCGGCAGCCCCAGCTTGCGGGTGGTGATGAGGTCGACCGCGTTGAAGCGCTCCATCAGCTGGATGTTGGGATGAGCGCGCACCTGATCGATCAGGGTGAGCTGCACCGCCTTGCCGGTGGCATCGGCCGCGTGGAAGATGCGGCGATGGCTGTGGCCCCCTTCCCGGGTCAGGTGGTAGTGGGACTCCCCCTCGGCATCCTCCTCCTGATCGAAGGGGACCCCCTGCTGGATCAGCCACTGGATGGAGTCGCGGGCATTGCGGGCGGTGAACTCCACCACCGCCGGGTCGCACAACCCGGCCCCGGCGTTGAGCGTGTCGCTCACGTGGGATTCGATGCTGTCGGTCTCGTCGAACACGGCAGCGATGCCTCCTTGCGCATAGAGAGTGGCCCCCTCACTGATGGGCCCCTTGCTCAGAACCAGGACTTTGGCCTGGTCTGCCAATCGCAACGCGAGGGACAGACCGGCGGCACCGCTGCCAATGATGAGTACGTCGCAAAGGTATTCAACACTTGCTTTCATAAGTATCATTGGCCTGGATTAAGAACTGGCCCCATGGTAGCCCAAGGGGGGGCTGTGGTGCAGCCCGCATCACATTTTTTTCAATGCAAGCGAACTTTCTCTGATTCCTCCTGTCTGAACTTGTGCGCTTAGAAGGGGCCGGAAAAGAAGAACGATAACCTGATGGGGGTTTTACGGCTCTGATGAGCGACCAGAATCTACTGGACGAACAGCTGGTTGAACGGGTCCAGCGTGGCGATAAGAATGCATTCAACCTGTTGGTACGCAAGTACCAGCACAAGGTGGTCAACCTGGTGGCCAGATATGTCAACAATCCGGGCGATGTACCGGATGTGGCGCAGGAGGCCTTTATCAAGGCCTACCGTGCGTTGCCGACATTCCGTGGCGAGAGCGCGTTTTACACTTGGTTGTACCGGATCGCCGTCAACACGGCCAAAAACTACCTGACGTCACAGGGGCGCAGACCGCCCAGCAGTGATGTCGAAGCGGACGAGGCTGAATATTATGGTGGTGGTGAAGCCCTGCAAGAGGTGGCCACCCCGGAAAACCTGGCGCTGACCGACGAGATCAAGCGTACTGTGTTTACCGCCATAGAAGCCTTGCCAGAAGATTTGAGAACGGCGATCACCCTTCGTGAAATGGAAGGGCTGAGCTACGAGGAGATTGCGGAGATCATGGATTGCCCGGTGGGTACGGTGAGATCCCGCATCTTCCGGGCGAGGGAAGCAATCGATAAAAAGCTGCAACCTCTGATCGAGCATTAACTGGGGAAAGACAGGCAAACTTATGGCAAATAAAGAGCAACTTTCAGCCCTGATGGATGGCGACCTCAGCGAAATCGAGGTACTGAACGAGCTGGGAACGGATCCCACTCTGCAGGATACCTGGTCGCGTTACCATCTGATCGGTGATGCCATGCGGGGTGACCTGCCGGTCAATCTGCAACTGGATCTCAGCGACAGCATCATGCTGGCGCTGGAGGATGAACCCGCCATACTGGCGCCCAAGCCGGCACAGCCTGCTGCGCCCCAGGTGCAGCCCGCCGGCAAGGTGATCCCCTTCGTTCGCCGCTTTGGCCAGCAAGTGGGGCAGTATGCCATTGCCGCCTCCGTGGCTGCCGCCGTCATCTTCGGCGTGCAGCAGTACCAGGGCAAGGATGGTGTGCCGACCAGCCCGGTGCTCAATACCATACCCGTGGGTGGCAGTGCTGCGCCGGTGAGCGTGCACTATCCCCAGGATGGCAGCCGGACCGGTGTGCGTCAGCAAGGTCTGAGCGAGCAGCAGATGCAGGAGCAGCGCGAGCGCATCAATGCCTTCCTGCGCGACCATCAACTGCAACAGCGTCTGCTGCAAGACAAGCAGATTCAGGAATAACGCATTTTTAGGGATCAGATCGTGAGCCAGTCCAGCCGTATCCTGCTGGCCTCTCTCCTGTTGATTTGTGCCAAGGCCTCGGCCGACGATCTGTCGGCCGAGGCCTTGTTGCAGCAGATGCAGAGTGCCGTTTCGCAACAAAACTTCGAATTGTCCATGGTCAAGGCCCGCCAGGGGCGCCTTGAGCCTATCCGTTTCAGCCACGGGATCATCGATGGCAAGGAGGTGGCTCACCTGAGCTATCTCGACGGCAAGGCCGTGGAGTTCCTGCAACGCCAGAACGAATACACCTTCTTCGAAAACACCCATGAACCCTACACCCTCAAGGGGGCGCGTTTCCCCGGGGTCTGGTCGAGCCTGGTGAGGATGCCGCTGCCCCGGGTGATGGAGAGTTATGACCCGGTGCTGGCGGGCCGCAGCCGGGTGGCCGGCCTGGTGGCACAAGTGGTACGGCTGGTGCCCAAGGAGGCGGACAAGTACGGCTTCGTGCTCTGGATTGACGAACAGAGCCATTTGCTGCTGCGGGTGGACATGGTGGATCGAGAAGGCAATCTGGTGGAGCAGGTGCTGGGGGTGGATCTGGACAGGCAATCTGCGCCGGCCCCCTGGCTGGTCACCCTGGCACGCAGCAAGCTGCCGGATGCGCTGGCGCTGGAAGATGCCTATCCCGCTCCCCAGCAGACCCTCAATTGGCACCTGACCTGGTTGCCCGATGGCTTCAAGGTGCTCTCTCAGGATCGGCATCAGCTGGTCAGCACCAGTCTGCCGGTGGATTACATGATGCTCTCCGACGGGCTGGTGGATCTCTCCGTCTACGTCTCCCGGGTCGATCCCAAGCAGGCGGTGCGCCAGCAGTTGATTCGCCAGGGGGCTACCTCGCTGGTGAGTTTCGTCAACGAGGTCGGGGTGGAGATCACCGTGGTGGGCGAGGTGCCCGCCGAAACCGCCAAGCGCATCGCCGAGGCAGTGCAGCCCCTGGCTCGCAACGAGGCGGTGCAGTGAGTCTTTGCCGTGAGACTTGCCCTGAGGGTGCCGCCGTGCTGAGATCCGGTGCATCCACCGCCCCCTGTGAGGAGTCATCAGGTGAGTAACATGAGTGAAGAGCTGGCCACAGTAGTGGCCATCGACGGCAATCACGCCTGGGTGGAGTGCGAGCGGCGATCCGCCTGCAGCGGTTGCCACCAACAATCCAGCTGCGGGACCGGCACCGTCGCCAAGGCCTTTCCCATGAAGGCGCAGCGGCTGCGGGTCGCCCTCACCGGTGATGTGGCGGTGGGCCAGCAGATCCGCCTGGGCATCCCTCAGGCCAGCATCCTGCGCGGTGCGGCTCTGGTGTACGTGCTGCCGCTCTTCTGTCTGCTGCTGGGCGCCCTGCTCGGCCAGCTCTGGCTGGTGCCGCTCTTGTCGGCGGGAGAGGGGGTGACCATCCTCTGCTGTCTGCTGGGCGGCGCCATCGGATTTTTACTGGTTCGTTACTTTTCTGACCGGCTCGAGCAGGGGGAATACGGTCCCCGCATGCTCGGGGTGGTGCTCAATACCCGTCATCTCTCTTGAGGGGCCGGGTCTGGCGGAGGGCATCCAGGTGCCCAACGCCCGCCAGACAAGGCGCTATTTGTGGGGCCCGCCGACTAAAGATTGGCCGTCGACCGGGTTATCCAGTAAAATCCTGCCCTCATATCCGACCCTAACTTAATTTTGAGTGATTCTTGCTCGATGAAACACATTCGTAACTTTTCGATTATTGCGCACATCGACCACGGTAAGTCGACCCTGTCGGACCGTCTGATCCAGACTTGCGGCGGCCTGTCCGATCGCGAGATGCAGGCCCAGGTGCTGGACTCCATGGATCTGGAGCGCGAGCGCGGCATTACCATCAAGGCACAGAGTGTGACCCTGAACTACCAGGCACAAGACGGTAACACCTATCAGCTGAACTTTATCGACACCCCGGGCCACGTGGATTTCTCCTACGAGGTTTCTCGCTCCCTGGCTGCCTGTGAAGGGGCACTGCTGGTGGTGGATGCCGGTCAGGGGGTTGAGGCACAGACTCTGGCCAACTGCTACACCGCCATGGAAATGGATCTGGAAGTGGTGCCGGTGCTGAACAAGATCGACCTGCCGGCCGCAGAGCCCGAGCGGGTTGCCGAGGAGATCGAGGACATCGTCGGCATCGACGCGGTGGACGCGGTGCGCTGCTCCGCCAAGACCGGCCTCGGTGTCGATCTGGTGCTGGAAGAGATCGTCGCCAAGATCCCGTCCCCGGAAGGGGATCCGGAGGCGCCGCTGCAGGCGCTGATCATCGACTCCTGGTTCGACTCCTATCTCGGGGTCGTGTCGCTCGTGCGGATCAAGAACGGTTCCCTGAAGAAGAACGACAAGATCAAGGTGATGAGCACCGGTCAGGTATGGGGTGTGGATCGCATCGGTATCTTCACGCCGAAGCAGGTGGACACCGACGGCCTGGGTTGTGGCGAGGTAGGTTGGGTCGTCTGCGGCATCAAGGATATCCACGGTGCGCCGGTGGGGGATACCCTGACCCTGGCCAAGCACGGTGCCGAGAAGGCGCTGGCCGGCTTCAAGAAGGTGAAGCCCCAGGTCTATGCGGGCCTGTTCCCCATCTCCAGCGATGACTACGAGTCCTTCCGCGATGCGCTGGAGAAGCTCTCCCTCAACGACGCCTCCCTGTTCTACGAACCGGAGAGCTCCACGGCGCTGGGCTTCGGCTTCCGCTGCGGCTTCCTCGGGATGCTGCACATGGAGATCATCCAGGAGCGTCTGGAGCGTGAATACGATCTGGATCTCATCACCACAGCGCCGACCGTGGTCTACGAGATCGAGCTGAACGATGGCTCCACCATCCACATCGACAGCCCGGCCCAGATGCCCGCCATCAACAACATCAAGGAGATGCGCGAGCCCATCGCCGAGTGTCACATCCTGCTGCCGCAGGAGTACATGGGCAACGTCATCACCCTCTGCATCGAGAAGCGCGGCGTACAGACCAACATGGTCTACCACGGCAAGCAGGTGGCGCTGACCTACGAGATCCCGATGGCGGAAGTGGTGCTCGACTTCTTCGACCGTCTGAAGTCCACCAGTCGCGGCTACGCCTCCCTGGACTACGGCTTCAAGCGCTTCGAAACCTCCGACATGGTCCGTCTGGACATCATGATCAATGGCGAGCGGGTCGACGCCCTGGCCATCATCACCCACAAGGAGAACGCCCAGTATCGCGGTCGCCAGGTGGTGGAGAAGATGCGCGAGCTGATCCCGCGCCAGATGTTCGACATCGCCATCCAGGCCGCCATCGGCAACCAGATCATCGCCCGCAGCACCGTCAAGGCATTGCGTAAAGACGTCACCGCCAAGTGCTACGGTGGTGACGTGAGCCGGAAGAAGAAGCTGCTGAACAAGCAGAAAGAAGGCAAGAAGCGGATGAAGTCCCTGGGCCGTGTGGACGTGCCGCAAGAGGCCTTCCTCGCCATTCTCCACGTCGGAAAGGATTAATCGATGGCAAGCACCTTTTCCCTGATCCTCGTCGTCGTCACCCTGCTGACCGGCATCATCTGGACGCTCGACAAGCTGGTCTGGGCCAAGCAGCGGGCGGCCAAGATTGCCGCCGCCCGTGCCAATGCCGGTCCGGATGTGGACGAGAAGACACTGGCCAAGGTGGCCCCCATGCCGGTCTGGATCGAACAGACCGGCGGGGTTTTCCCGGTGATCGCGCTGGTGCTGATCCTGCGCTCCTTCATCTTCGAGCCGTTCCAGATCCCGTCCGGCTCCATGATGCCGACCCTGCTGGTGGGCGACTTCATCCTGGTGGAGAAGTTTGCCTACGGCCTCAAGGACCCGGTGACCAACACCAAGTTCCTCGAGACCGGCGAGCCGAAGCGCGGTGATGTGGTGGTCTTCAAGTATCCGCTGGATACCCGGGTGGACTACATCAAACGGGTGGTCGGCATGCCCGGCGATCGGGTCATCTATCGCAACAAGGAGCTGATGATCCGGCCCAAGTGCGATGAGCAGGAAGGGAAAACGTGCCCCGGCTTCCAGAAGCTGGATGTCAAGTTCGAGCAGCGCGGCGAGTTCAGCCAGATGGGGATCCCGCTGGATCGCTACACCGAACAGCTGGGTGATGTCTCCCACGAGACCTTGCGCAACCCGCTAATGCCGGACCTGGTGGACCGCTACTATCGCCAGCCCGGCACCTACCCCGACGAGTGGGTGGTGCCGGAAGGCCACTATTTCGTGATGGGTGACAACCGCGACAACAGCACCGACAGCCGTTTCTGGGGCTTCGTGCCCGAGCAGAATCTGGTGGGCAAGGCGGTCGCCATCTGGATCAGTTTCGAATTCGAGCGTGAGGAAGGGTCCAGCTTGCCGAGCTGGGTGCCGACCGGTGTGCGCTTCAACCGCATTGGCGGAATCAAGTAAATGAATATCAAGATGAACAGACTGCAGTCCCGTCTCGGGCATGTCTTTCAGGATCCTGAGCTGCTGACCCGGGCTCTGACCCATCGCAGCGCAGGGTCCCGTCACAACGAGCGCCTGGAATTTCTGGGGGACTCCATCCTGAGTCTGGTGATTGCCGATGACCTCTTCCACCGCTTCCCGCAGGCAGCGGAAGGGGATCTCAGCCGGATGCGCGCCACCCTGGTGCGCGAGAAGACGCTGGCCGAGCTGGGCCGGGAATTCGACCTCGGGGATCATCTGATCCTGGGGCCGGGGGAGCTGAAAAGCGGCGGTTTTCGCCGCGAGTCCATCCTGGCCGACACCGTCGAGGCGGTGATCGGCGCCGTCTATCTGGACACGGATCTGGAGCGGGTGCGCAGCCTCCTGCTCGGCTGGTATGCCAGCCGCCTTGGCGAGATCAAGCCCGGGATCGAACAGAAGGATCCCAAGACCCGTCTGCAAGAGATCCTGCAGGGCAGCCGCAAATCCCTGCCGACCTACACGGTGACCAACGTCAAGGGCGAGGCCCACAACCAGGAGTTCACCGTCCAGTGCGAAGTGGATGGCCTGGATGGCCCCCTGGTCGGGATCGGCTCCAGCCGCCGCAAGGCCGAACAGGCCGCGGCGCAGCAAGCACTGGAACGGCTGTCATGAGCACCATGACGGATCCGGCACTGTGCGCTCTTTTCACTCCATCAGCATTGGGAACGCGGTCATGACAGATACCACCTATTGCGGCTTTGTCGCCATCGTGGGCCGCCCCAACGTGGGCAAGTCCACCCTGCTCAACAAGTTGCTCGGCCAGAAGGTCAGCATCACCTCGAAGAAGCCCCAGACTACCCGTCACCGGATCCTGGGGATCGACACCGAGGAGAACCATCAGACCATCTATGTGGATACCCCGGGTCTGCACATCGAGGAGAAGCGGGCCATCAACCGCCTGATGAACCGCGCCGCCACCAGTTCCCTGGGGGACGTGGCCATGGTGGTGTTCGTGGTGGACGGCACCCACTGGACCAAGGATGACGAGATGGTGCTGGGCAAGCTGCGCCACCTCAAGTGCCCCGTGGTGCTGGCGGTCAACAAGATCGACAACGTCAAGGAAAAAGAGGATCTGCTGCCGCACCTCGAGTGGCTAGGTCAGCAGATGAACTTTGCCCACATCCTGCCCATCAGCGCCGAGAAGGGCACCAACGTGGAGAAGATCCGCGAGTGGGCCAAGGATCTGCTGCCGGAGAACGTCCACTTCTTCCCGGAAGATTACGTGACCGACCGCTCTTCCCGCTTCATGGCCTCCGAGATCATCCGCGAGAAGCTGATGCGCTTCACCGGTGAGGAGCTGCCCTATTCGGTGACGGTGGAGATCGAGCGCTTCAAGGTGGAGGAGACAGGTCTTTACCACATCCACGGGCTCATCCTGGTGGAGCGCGAAGGCCAGAAGAAGATGGTCATCGGCAACAAGGGCGAGAAGATCAAGACCATCGGCACAGAGGCGCGCATCGACATGGAACGGCTGTTCCAGAACAAGGTGCATCTGGAGCTGTGGGTCAAGGTCAAGTCCGGCTGGGCCGACGACGAGCGGGCCCTGCGCAGCCTCGGGTATGGCGACGACTGATTGCTGACCCCGGCTTTCGTCATCCACAGTCGGCCCTATCGGGAGACCAGCCAGCTGGTCGAGGTCTTCACCCAGGATAGCGGTCGATTCACCCTGGTGGCTCGCGGTTCCCGCGGGCCACGCTCCTCTCTGAAGGGGCTGCTTCAGCCCTTCACCCTGCTCACCATTGCCTGGCGCGGCAAGGGGGATCTCAAGAACCTCACCCAGGTGGAGTGCCCGGATCACTCGTTGCGCCTCGGCGGGGATCGTCTCTTCTACGGCCTCTATCTCAACGAGCTGGTCTACTACCTGCTGGAAGCGCACACCCCCTTCCCCGAGGTGTTCGACGCCTATGCCCGTGCCATCATGGCCCTGGCGGACGGAGAGACCCCGGAGCTGCCCCTGCGCCGCTTCGAGTTCCTGCTGCTGCAGGCCCTGGGCTACGCGGTGGACTTCGAATATGCCGCGGACGACGACTCCCCCATCGACCCCACCCTGCTTTATGGCTTCGAGCGGGAGCTCGGCTTTGTCGCTTGCGAGCGGGCGCCGGATCCCCGTACCCTGTTCCTCGGCGCCCACCTGCTGGCCTTCGCCGAGGGGCGTTTCGACACGCCTCCCTTGCTGCAGGCGGCCAAGCGTTTCAGCCGGCTGGCGCTGCAGCCCTATCTCGGCAAGCGTCAACTGAAGAGCAGGGAGCTCTTTTTGAAGCGAAAAGACAGTGTTTCAAGCTGATTTTTATTATCTAGTGATGTTTTGTGTTTATGACATCGCTTTTGATGAACAATAATGCTGTCGCCGCGACCAGAACCGGCCTGCGGCGGCACATGGACAGAGGGGCGGGCACCACCCGTCCCGGCATTCACAGATGACCTGTATCAAGGAGTAAGCAATGAGCGAGATCTACCTGGGTGTGAACATCGACCATATCGCCACCCTGCGCAACGCCCGCGGCACCCAGTATCCGGATCCGGTACAGGCTGCCTTCGTGGCCGAGCAGGCCGGTGCCGATGGCATCACGGTCCACCTGCGGGAAGATCGCCGCCACATCACCGACCGGGACGTGGAGATCCTGCGCCAGACGATCCAGACCAGGATGAACCTGGAGATGGCGGTGACCGAGGAGATGATCGGCATCGCCTGCCGCATCAAGCCCCACTTCGTCTGTCTGGTGCCGGAGAAGCGCACCGAGGTGACCACCGAGGGTGGTCTGGACGTGGCGGGCCAGCTGGACAAGGTGACCGATGCGGTGACCCGTCTTGCGGCCGTCGGTGCTCAGGTATCCCTCTTCATCGATGCGGATCCGTTGCAGATCGATGCGGCCGCCGCGAGCGGTGCTCCCTTCATCGAGATCCACACCGGCCGCTACGCCGATGCCACCACGGACGCCGAGCGCAACGCCGAGTTCAAGCGCATCGCCGCCGGTGCTTCCTACGCCGCTGGCAAGGGCTTGAAGGTCAATGCGGGCCACGGTCTGCACTACCACAACGTCAAGGCCATCGCCGCCATCCCCGAGCTCTATGAGCTCAACATCGGTCACGCCATCATCGGTCGCGCCGCCTTCGACGGTCTGGCCAAGGCGGTCAGCGACATGCGTGCGCTGATGCAGGAAGCCCGTCAGGGGATCTGATGCCGCTTCGCAGGTATGAAAACCACAAGGGACGCTTCGGCGTCCCTTGTGGTTTTCAGGAGTGGAAGGCGGGGTGAACCCCGTGTTCATCTGGCATGGGGCCGGGCATCCGTGTGCAGAGGGCGAAAGGGAAGGGGCGTCTCAGCCTGGTTCCGGGAAGTAGCGCTCCAGCAGGGCGGTGAGGATGGCCTGGCACTCGGCATCCGGCTCGCCGGTGACCAGGGCGGGGCGAAAGTGAAGCTGGAAGGCGCGCAGGACGGCGCGGCTCTGCTCATCCCAGGCGCCGTGCTGGGGTAGGCCGTAGCCGTAACGGGCAAGCTGCTGCTGCCATTGCAGCGCATCCCAGGGGATGAGCTGCGTCTGGCGCAGCTCGGCCACCCGGGCCTCGTCGGGCCAGGCGCCGACACCGTAGCGCAGGGCGAGCTCGCGCCAGGGGAACCGGGGGCCGGGATCCTGCTTGCGCTCGGGGGCGACATCGCTGTGGGCCAGCACCTGGGTGGGGGGGATCTGGTAGCGTTCGACCAGATCCCGGGCGAGGGCGCCGAGGGCGTCGATCTGAGCAGGGGGATAGGGTTGCCAGTGTCTCAGATGGGCGGGCAGGGCCGCGTCTTTCTCGTCATACCCGAGATTCACTATCTCGATGCCGAGCGAACTGGCGTTGAGCCCGGCGTAGTGATGCCAGCGACTGCGTCCGGCGTGCCAGGCCCGCTGGCTGTCGGGCACCAGCTGGTAGACCGGGAACGGTTGCTCGTCGGTGTCGCGGGGGATCAGGTAGTGGGCGCTCACCTTGTGCTCCGGCTCGGTCAGCAGGCGCAGGGAGCGGGCATCCTCTTCATCCGTGTAGTGCAGGATGAGAAAGGCGATGCGCTCGTTCTGGCTGGCGCTCTGATGATCCTGATTGAGCCGATAGGGTGCAGGCTGGCAGGCGCCGAGCAGCAGGATGAGGGGCAGTGACCAGCGCCAGCGCGCCGCGAACCGACACGCACCGCCGCTCGCCGACGGGCGTGGAGTCAGCAGGCGGCGCCAGCCCATGGTCTAGCCTCGCACCTGGCCGAAGGCGGTCATCAGGGCCCGGGCCTGTATTTGGCGGTGAGGCCAATCAGGAAGTTGCGCAGGATCTGATCCCCGCAATCCTGATAGTGCTTGTGATCCCTGGCGCGGAACAGGGCGCTCAGCTCGGACTTGGAGAGGTTGAAGTTCGCGAGCTTGAGGGTGCCCAGCATCTCCTCTTCCTTGTAGTTGAGGCCGATGCGCAGCTTGCGCAGGATCAGGTTGTTGTTGATCCGGTTCGGGATCACCTGGGGCGGGGCATCTTCCCGCACACCGCGGCGCAGGGCGATGAAGCCGTCGAGGAACTGGCTCAGTGCCGAGTCCGGGCAGGCGGCGAAGCCCGCTTCCTGTGCCTCGCCCTCTTCGGCCTCTTTCATCAGCCAGCCGTGCAACTGGGCATGGGTGATGGCCAGATTGCCCTTGGCAAAGATCTCGACCATCTGGTCGTTGCTGATGCTGAGGGCATAGCGCAGGCGGCGCAGAATATCGTTGTTGGTCATGTTGACTCCTGTGGAAACGGCGCAGATGTTACCACCTGCCGCCTGTCCAGTCAGAAAAAGCGCCTCAGTCGGTCAGGGCCAGGTAGCGGGGGGCCTCCTGCCTCACCTGCTCCAGGGCATCCTGCAGCTCCAGCAATTCGGGTTCCAGATCGCTCACGGCGACCCCGTCGCGCAGCTGCTGCTCGAGCTGGGAGAGCAGGCGTTGCAGACCCGGCACCCCGGAGTAGGCGCAGCCACCGTTGAGGCGGTGGAGCTGGGCCAGCACGTCTGCATCGTCGGCACTCCCTTCCAGCGCCGCCGCCAGGATGGGCTCCACCTCGTCGAAGCTGGCCAGCAGCATGGTCAGCATCTCCCGGGCGAGGGCCGGCTTGCCGGCGGCCTGACGCACGGCGAGGGGCCAGTCTATCTGCTGATCCCCGTGATTCTGGTGCCGCCGGTGGGCGAAGTCGGTGATGAGCTGCGCCAGCATCCCCTCGTCGATGGGTTTGGCCAGGTAGTCGTCCATGCCCTGGCGAATGAGGCGCTCCCGCTCACCGGGAATGGCATGGGCGGTGACCGCGACGATGGGGGTCTCGGTGTTGAGGGAGTGGTGGCGGATCGCCTGGGTGGCGCTGATGCCGTCCATGACGGGCATCTGGATATCCATGAAGATGATGTCGAACGGCTGGCTCTGGGCCAGGTTGACCGCTTCCTTGCCGTTCTTGCACACCACCACCTCGGTCACCATCTCCTTGAGCATGGCGGCGATGAGCTTGAGGTTGGCGGCGTTGTCATCCACCGCCAGCACCTTGACCGCCTGCACGCTGCGCGGCGTCGGCGCGGGCAGGGGGGCGCGGCGTACCGCCTCGGGGGAGAGCAGGGCGTGCAGCAATTTGCGATGGTTGATGGGCTTGGAGAGGCAGTGGACGGCGCCGTGGGCCAGCATGGCGTCGTAGAGGGCCGGCTCGTGGCTGCTGAGCAGCACTATGGTGTTCTGCTGGCCGTCCAGTCCGTCGAGACGGGCAATCACCTGCTGTGGGCTGTGCAGGGTGCTGCTGCCGATGAGCACCATGTCCTGGCTGCTCATCGGGGGCCACTCCTCGTCCACCGTCAGGGAGTGCACATCCAGGTGCCACTCTCCCAACAGGGCGAGCAGGGAGGCGTGAGTAAAGGGATCCGGCTCCAGCAGCCAGACCCGCTTGCCCTGGATGCGATCCAGCGGAAGCCGCTCGCTCTGGGGCAGGGGCGAGACATCCAGATCCAGGTGGAACGAGAAGACCGACCCCTTGCCGAGTTCGGATTCGAAGCGGATCTGGCCCCCCATCTGCTGCACCAGCTTCTGGGTGATGACGAGCCCGAGCCCGGTGCCCCCATAGCGGCGGGAGATGGAGGAGTCTGCCTGGTTGAAGGCCTGGAACAACTGGCGCTGCTGCTCTTCCGAGATGCCGATGCCGGTATCGCGAATCAGTACCCGCAGGCGCACCTTGTTGCCGTTCGATTCCCCGGTCTGCTCGACACGCACGTCCACGTTGCCTCGCTCGGTGAACTTGATGGCGTTGCCGGTGAGGTTGGTGAGCACCTGCTGCAGGCGCATGGGGTCGCCGGTGAGGTAGTCCGGCACGGCGGCATCCACCTGGAGGGAGAGTTCGAGCTGCTTGTCGTGGGCGCTCGGCCCCAGCAGGTGCATGGTCTCGTTGAGGGTGTCCCGCAGGCTGAAGGGGATGTGCTCGAGCTGTAGCTTGCCCGCCTCCAGCTTGGAGAAGTCGAGGATGTCGTTGATGATCCCAAGGAGGTTGCGCGCCGACTTCTCGATGGTCTGCATGTAGTCGGTCTGGCTCGGGGTCAGGCTGGTCTTGAGCAGCTGGCGGGTGAAGCCGATGACCCCGTTGAGAGGGGTGCGCAGCTCGTGGGACATGTTGGCGAGGAACTCGGACTTGACCCTGGCCGCCTCCTGGGCGCGCTTCTTCGCCATGTCGAGCTCGACGTTCTGGATCTCGATCTGCTCGAGGGTCTCCCGCAGATCCGACGTCGCCTGATCGATGTTCTGCTGCATCTCCTCGTGATATTCGGAGAGCGCCTTGGCCATGGCGTTGATGCCGTTCTTGAGCATGTCGAGCTCGCCGGTGAGCTGGCCGCTGACCCGGGTATCGAGTCGCCCCTCCCTGATCCGGTGCACCGCCTGCACCATGTCGGTGATGGGCTGGGTCACGCTCTTGACCAGACGGAAGCCGAACAGGGCGCTGATGGCCAGCCCGATGAGCACGATGATGACCGCGAAGAAGGCGTCGCGGTACTGCAGGACGATGGCCCTGTCCGTGGCGAGCTGCATGGAGATGTAGCCGATGACCGGCGGCTCCAGATCGCTTGGCAGCGGGAAGCCGTCCAGGCTGGTCTCTGCCTGGATGGGGGTGCGCAGTATGATGTCATCGCCGTTGAAGGAGACGCTGGTCAGGGCCGGGATGACGCTGCCGTCCGGCAGACGAAGCTGGCTGAAGTCCCTGTGGTAGTTGGACGTCACGAACAGCTGGTTCTCCTGGGTGAAGACGGCGATGGACTTGATGAAGGGCGAGTTCTTGCGATGGGTGAGCCCGATCAGCCGCTTGAGGGATTCGCGGCTGTGCTGTGTCATGCCGTATTCGCTGGCGATGGCCAGGGGCTCGATGATGTTGATGCCCTGATCGATGAGGTTGTTTTCCAACTGCTGATAGCGGTGGAAGGTGAAATAGCCGGCGATGAGGCCGCCAATGATGAGGGTCGGCAAGATGGTGAAGGCCAGCACCCGGGCCCTGAGACCGTACTTGGTCATGCCGCCGACCCGCCTTTCGCAAGAGAAGCCATGACCCGGGGCGCATGCAGGCACTGGGGTCGGGCAGGCAATACAGTCATTGTCGCTGTACGGGGTCTCAGGCCGTATCCGGTCATATCAATGGGCCACTTTTGGTCAGAATGGACGATGGGGCGGATGCCGCGGCTGGGGCCCTCAGGCCGTATTTGGTCATACGATTATTCTTGTGGGACAATGGTCTGCCGCAGATTCCACAATCATGACATAGCCACCTATAGGCACCAAGTTTTATGGCCCAGTTTTTCAAGCCCCAAAAGAAATCCACCCAGCCCCAACGTATTGAATTTACGGTAGACAGTCTGGATCACTACTGTGTCGGCGTCGGCCGTCATCAGGGCAAGGCCATCTTCGTCGAAGGGGCGCTGCCCGGCGAGGCCATCAAGGCCCGCATCATCGACGACAAGAAGCACTATGCCCACGCCGCCCTGCAACAGGTGGTGACCCCGGCGGCCAACCGGGTCGCCCCCTTCTGCGACCACTATCGCGAGTGTGGCGGTTGCAGTGCCCAGCACCTGGGAGAGGGAGATCAGCTGGCGGCCAAGGAGGAGGGACTGGTCAGCCTGTTCGAGCGCCTTGGCAACATCCAGGCGCCTACACTGGCACCTGCGCTGACGGGGGAGTCCCGCGCCTACCGCCGGGTCTGCCGTCTGGCCATCAAGTTTGACAAGAACGGTCGCTGCACCCGGGTGGGCTTTCGCCGTCGCCAGTCTAACGATCTGGTAGAGATTGCCGGCTGCCCTGTGCTGGCCGAGCCCCTCTCTGCCCTTATCGCCCCTCTGCGCGAATGCCTCAACCGGCTGAAGAGCCAGCGCGAACTGGGCCATGCGGAACTCATTCAGGGGGAGCAGGGCATTCTGATGCTGCTGCGCCACACCGGTCGCCCCACCGAGGCGGATCGGGCGCACTTGACTGAGTTTGCCACCGCCCAGGGGATAGACCTCTATCTGCAGGCGGCGGACGAGCAGATCGAACCTCTGCGTCAACAGTCTCAGCCAAGTTACACGCTGGATGGCCTGTCTCTTGCATTCGCTCCCGGCGACTTCATCCAGGTCAACGGCCCCGTCAACCAGCGCATGGTGGAGCAGGCATTGAGCTGGCTCGACGCAGGCAAGGATGACAAGGTGCTGGACCTCTTCTGCGGCATCGGCAACTTCACCCTGCCGCTGGCCCGTCAGGCCCGCGAAGTGGTGGGGGTGGAAGGGGAGCTCGCCATGGTGACGCGTGCACAGGAGAATGCCCGCCGCAACGGCATCGACAACGCCCGCTTCTACAAGGCGGACTTGAGCGGTGACATCGTGGGCATGTCCTGGGCCCGGGAAGGGTTCGATCTGGTACTGCTGGATCCGGCCAGACCCGGGGCGCTGGAGGTGATGAGCCACGTGGTAGCACTTTCCCCCAAACGGGTGGTCTATGTTTCCTGTAACCCGGTCACCCTGGCCCGTGACAGTCAGGTGCTGGTGCAGGGGGGCTACAAGCTGACCCGTCTGGGGATGCTGGACATGTTCCCCCACACTGGTCATCTGGAGTCCATGGCGCTGTTCGAACGGGGCTGAGTCGAGGCGACCGCATTATTCTGGATGAATCAAGATGCGGTCGTGATGATTTTTCGATGTGCATGATGCTGCCAGAGTGAGGTAAAACAGGTATTTCTCGCTGCCTTCAATGGGCAGGGCAGCATGCGGTTATCTTGGTTTTCCAGCGGCGGCAGCGCTGTTTGAGCGGGAGTGATTAGGGTAATCTAGGTCGTCGATAGTGGATCGGATGCGGGGAAGAGCCCTGTCACCTTGCGCGGTGACATGCCTTGAAAACTCTTTCATGCATCCCCATTTGAGGCAGTCATCAGTTGATGAGGGGATGAGGAGAGCATCGGCTTTCGACCCCACACTTTTAAGGATTGATACCATGGTTGCGGTGCGCGATATTCATTTGAAAGACAATTTCACTCTGGATGAGTGGGTCAGTTCCCTTACCCTGAGTGAAAGTGACAAGAATCAGCTGCGAACCGTCTACCAGTACTGCCTGACCCTGGGTGACGAAGCGCTCACCAACCGCCTGCTGGTGCGCGGGGTCGAGATGGTGGGCATCCTGCTGATGCTCAGCATGGATCTCGCCACCCTCAAGGCCGCCATTCTCTATCCCTTCGTCGAAGCCGGTCTCATCAGCCAGGAAAAGGTGAACGAGGACTTCGGCCCCAAGATCGCCAAGCTGGTGGAAGGGGTGCTGGAGATGGAGGCCATCCGCTCCCTGCAAACCCTTCACCGCAGCGAAACCTCGCCGGAGCAGGTGGACAACGTGCGCCGCATGCTGCTCGCCATGGTCGAGGACGTGCGCGCCGTGGTCATCAAGCTGGCGGAGCGCATCGCCTGCCTGCGTGAGGCGAAGAAGGCGGATGAGGAGACCCGGGTGCTGATGGCCCAGGAGATCACCAACATCTATGCCCCCCTTGCGAACCGCCTCGGTATCGGTCAGCTCAAGTGGGAGCTCGAGGATCTCGCCTTCCGCTACCTGCACCCGGACACCTACAAGCAGATCGCCAAGCAACTGGACGAGAAACGGCTCGACCGCGAGCGCTACATCCGTGAATTCGTGCAGTCCCTGCGCGATGCCCTGGCCGAGGCCGGCGTCGAGGCCGAGGTTTATGGCCGACCGAAACACATCTACAGCATCTGGCGCAAGATGCAGAAGAAGCACCTCGAATTCAACGAGCTGTTCGATGTGCGCGCGGTGCGGGTGATCACCAAGCGGCTGCAGGATTGCTACGCGGCGCTCGGTATCGTTCACACCCATTTCCACCATATTCCCCGCGAATTTGACGACTATGTCGCCAACCCCAAGCCCAATGGCTACCAGTCCATCCACACTGTGGTGGTGGGGGAGGAGGGCAAGACGGTGGAGATCCAGATCCGTACCGAGCAGATGCATCAGGATGCGGAGCTCGGTGTGGCTGCGCACTGGCGCTACAAGGAAGGGGCACAGGCCGCTGCCAAGACCAGCACCTTCGAAGACAAGATCGAATGGCTGCGCAAACTCCTCGCCTGGCAGGAGGATCTCTCGGAGAGCGGCTCCTTGCTGGACGATCTGCGCAATCAGGTGTTCGAGGACAGGGTTTATGTCTTCACTCCCAAGGGCGATGTCATCGACCTGCCGGCAGGGGCGACGCCGCTCGACTTCGCCTATCACGTGCACAGCATGATCGGTCACCGCTGCATCGGCACCAAGATCGACGGCCGTATCGTGCCCTTCACCTATACGCTGCAGACCGGCGACCAGGTGGAGGTGATCACCCAGAAGGAGCCGAACCCGAGCCGCGACTGGATGAACCCGAACGCCGGCTTCCTGCGCTCCAGCCGGGCGCGGGCCAAGGTGGCCACCTGGTTCAGAAAGCTGGACCGGGACAAGAACATCGCCGCCGGCAAGGAGCTGCTGGAGAAAGAGCTGGACAGACACAACCTCACCCTATCCAAGGTGGACAAGGTGGTGCTGGAGCGCTTCCATGCGGAGGAGCTGGAAGATTTGCTGGCCGGTATCGGCAGCGGCGACATCCGCATCAACCAGCTGCTCAATTATCTGGACACCCGCTACAACAAGCCGACGGCGGAAGAAGAAGATCGCCGTCTGCTGGAGAAGCTGGAGCAGAAGGCCAATGTGCCCTTCCGCCCCAAACCCAAGGATCACATCGTGGTGGAAGGGGTGGGCAACCTGATGACTCACATCGCCCGCTGCTGCCAGCCCATCCCGGGGGACGCCATCCAGGGCTTCATCACCATGGGACGGGGGGTTTCCATCCACCGGGAGGATTGCGAGCAGCTCAAGGAGCTGTCGCGTCGCAACCCGGAGCGCTTGATCGATGCGGTCTGGGGGGAGAACTACTCCGGCGGTTACGGTCTCACCATCCGCATTCTCTCCAACGACAGGTCCGGCCTGCTGCGCGACATCACCACCGTGCTCGCCAACGAGAAGATCAACGTGATGGGAGTGCGTTCGCGCTCCAACGTGCGCGAGCAGACCGCCGAAATAGACATGGAGCTGGAGATTTACAACATCAACGCCTTCAACCGGGCGTTGGCCAAGCTCAGTCAGCTCAACGACGTGATCAGCGCCAAGCGGCTGTAATGCTCAACCGACCGGCCCCAGTGGCCGGTCTGCATTTTCTCCCTCCTTGTAGAGCATTGAAGACGGATATCATGCGCCCCATCTCCGTCCGCCATGGCTCCATATCATCTGGAACAATGGCGTGAGCGGATATTCATGAACCCCATTTACCGAATCGAAAGTGAGTTGCCCATGTCCCAACGCTACGACCTTCCCCAACTGCTCGACATCATGGCCAGATTGCGTGACCCGAACGGGGGCTGCCCCTGGGATCTCAAGCAGAGCTTCCAGACCATAGTGCCGCACACCCTGGAGGAGGCCTACGAGGTGGCGGATGCCATCGAGAGCGAAGATTGGCAAGGGCTGAAGGGGGAACTCGGTGATCTGCTGTTCCAGGTCGTGTTCTATGCCCAGCTCGGCAAGGAGCAGGGGTTGTTCGACTTTGCCGACATCGTCGATACCGTGAGCGAGAAGCTCATTCGCCGCCACCCCCATGTTTTCTCCGATGCCGATCTCGGTGACGAGAAGGCGGTCAAAGCGAACTGGGAGGCGGAAAAGGCGAAAGAGCGTGCGGCGCTCGACAAGGAGAGCGTGCTGGACGATATCCCCCTCTCCCTGCCTGCCCTGACCCGGGCAGCCAAGATCCAGAAGCGCTGCGCCACCGTCGGTTTTGACTGGAAGACCCTGGGGCCCGTGGTGGACAAGATCCACGAGGAGATCGAGGAGGTGATGGAAGAGGCGCTGATGGTAGACGTGGACGAGACTCGGGTGAGCGACGAGCTCGGCGATCTGTTGTTTGCCACTGTCAACCTGGTGCGTCATCTGGGCAAGGATCCCGAGCAGGTGCTGCGGGCTGCCAACACCAAGTTTGAGCGTCGTTTTCGTCAGGTTGAACACTTTATTGCCGCAGAAGGTCTGAAAATGACGGATTGCTCCCTGGAGAAGCTGGACGAGGCCTGGAACAAGGCCAAGGAAACCGAGCAAAGTTGATTTGGCGCAAGACGGGGCGGCGGGGAGCCTGATAGATTTTTGTTCATTGTTTGGGAGTGGGGGTTTTGGTATACTGTTTCCCCGTCCTGCTTCATCCCCGAAGCACCCCTTAAAATTCCCTAAACTTCTTTCAGGTTCAGCATGACGACCAAATATATTTTTGTGACTGGTGGCGTTGTTTCATCCCTCGGCAAAGGCATTGCCGCAGCTTCTCTGGCAGCCATTCTGGAAGCCCGTGGTCTGGATGTAACCATCATGAAACTGGACCCGTACATCAACGTGGATCCGGGCACCATGAGCCCGACCCAGCATGGTGAAGTGTTCGTAACCGAGGACGGGGCCGAAACCGATCTGGATTTGGGCCACTACGAGCGTTTCATCCGTACCAAGATGACCCGCCGCAACAACTTCACCACCGGCCGCATTTATGCGGATGTGCTGCGCAAGGAGCGTCGTGGTGACTATCTGGGCGCCACCATCCAGGTGATCCCGCACATCACCAACGCCATCAAGGAGCGGGTGATTGCTGGTGCCGAAGGCCATCAGGTTGCCATCGTCGAAGTGGGCGGTACCGTGGGCGACATCGAGTCCCTGCCGTTCCTTGAAGCCATTCGTCAGCTGGCGGCCATCGTGGGTCGCAACAATGCCATGTTCATGCACCTGACCCTGGTTCCTTACCTGGCCGCCGCCGGCGAGGTGAAGACCAAGCCGACCCAGCACTCCGTGAAAGAGCTGCTCTCCATCGGTATCCAGCCGGATGTGCTGATCTGCCGCTCCGACCGCGCCATTCCGGCCAACGAGCGTGCCAAGATCGCCCTGTTCTGCAACGTGCCCGAGCGCGCCGTCATCTCCATGAAGGATGTCGACTCCATCTACAAGATCCCGGCGCTGCTGAAATCCCAGGGTCTGGACGGTTACATCACCGAGCGCTTCGGCATCGAGTGCAAAGAAGCCGACCTGGCCGAGTGGGAACAGGTCATCTATGAAGAGGCCAACCCGACTGCCGAAGTCACCATCGGCATGGTGGGCAAGTATGTTTCCCTGCCGGATGCCTACAAGTCCGTCAACGAAGCGCTCAAGCACGGTGGCCTGAAGACCCGTCTCTCCGTCAACATCAAGTACATCGACTCCCAGGACATCGAGACCCGTGGCGCCGAGCTGCTGGAAGGTCTGGATGCGATCCTGGTACCGGGCGGCTTCGGCGAACGCGGCGTGGAAGGCAAGATCCTGGCCGCCAAATATGCCCGCGAGAACAAGATCCCGTACCTCGGTATCTGCCTGGGCATGCAGGTCGCTTTGATCGAATACGCCCGCAACGTGGCGGGCATGGAAGGGGCCCACTCCTCCGAGTTCAAGAAAGACAGCCCGTACCCCGTGGTCGGTCTCATCACCGAGTGGGTGGATGACGAAGGCAACGTCGAGACCCGGACCGAGAAGTCCGATCTGGGCGGTACCATGCGTCTTGGCTCCCAGCTCTGCCACCTGGTGGAAGATTCCAAGGTGCGTCAGATGTACGGCAGCCCGACCATTTACGAGCGCCACCGTCACCGTTATGAAGTGAACAACAAGCTGCTGCCGCAGATTGAAGCGGCAGGTCTGAAGGTGACCGGTCTCTCCGCCGACAAGAAGCTGGTGGAAATCATCGAGATCCCGGATCACCCCTGGTTCGTGGCCGCGCAGTTCCACCCGGAGTTCACCTCGACTCCCCGTGATGGCCACGCCCTGTTCGCCGGTTTTGTGAAGGCGGCGGGCGAGTATCAGAAGCGTAATTTGAAGTAATTGAAAATAAATGCGGTTGGGGCTCTGTGCCACAGCCGCTTTTTTTGGCATATTTTTGTTGTTTTTTTACGAAACCTGAGGAAATACACATGTCCAAGATCGTTAAAGTGATCGGTCGTGAAATCATCGACTCCCGTGGTAACCCGACCGTTGAGGCCGAAGTTCACCTGGAAGGTGGTTTTGTTGGTATGGCAGCCGCTCCGTCTGGCGCGTCCACCGGTTCCCGCGAAGCGCTGGAACTGCGTGACGGCGACAAGAGCCGTTTCCTGGGTAAAGGCGTGCTGAAAGCCATCGAAGCCGTCAACGGCCCGATCGCTCAGGCTCTGCTGGGTAAAGATGCCAAGGACCAGGCCACTGTCGACCAGATCATGATCGACCTCGACGGTACCGAGAACAAATCCAAGTTCGGCGCCAACGCCATCCTGGCTGTTTCCCTGGCCAACGCCAAAGCTGCCGCTGCTGCCAAAGGCATGCCGCTGTACGCCCACATCGCCGAGCTGAATGGCACCCCGGGCGTCTACTCCATGCCGCTGCCTATGATGAACATCATCAACGGTGGTGAGCACGCCGACAACAACGTCGACATCCAGGAGTTCATGATCCAGCCGGTTGGCGCCAAGACCCTGAAAGAAGCCGTTCGCATGGGCGCAGAAGTGTTCCACAACCTGGCCAAAGTGCTGAAGTCCAAGGGCTACAACACTGCCGTCGGTGACGAAGGTGGTTTCGCTCCGAACCTGAAATCCAACGCCGAAGCGCTGGAAGTGATCGCTGAAGCCGTTGCCGCTGCCGGTTACAAACTGGGCACCGACATCACCCTGGCCATGGACTGCGCTGCGTCCGAGTTCTACGACGCAGAGAAGAAAGAGTACAACCTGAAGGGCGAAGGTCGTATCTTCACCTCCAACGGTTTCTCCGACTTCCTGGCTGACCTGACCACCAAGTTCCCGATCGTCTCCATCGAAGATGGCCTGGACGAGTCCGACTGGGAAGGCTTCGCCTACCAGACCGCCGAACTGGGCAAGAAAATCCAGATCGTGGGTGACGACCTGTTCGTAACCAACACCAAGATCCTGAAGCGCGGTATCGACAACGGCATCGCCAACTCCATCCTGATCAAGTTCAACCAGATCGGTTCCCTGACCGAAACTCTGGCTGCCATCAAGATGGCCAAAGACGCTGGCTACACTGCCGTCATCTCCCACCGCTCCGGTGAGACCGAAGACGCGACCATCGCCGACCTGGCTGTGGGTACCGCTGCTGGCCAGATCAAGACCGGTTCCATGAGCCGTTCTGACCGTGTTGCCAAGTACAACCAGCTGATCCGTATCGAAGAAGCCCTGGGTGCCAAGGCTCCGTTCCGTGGTCTGAAAGAAGTGAAGAACCAGGCTTAATTTTCGCCTGCGCTCATGCTTCACAAAGCCCCGCCATCTGGCGGGGCTTTTTCGTTCTGCGCTTATGGGCGTGTGCGAACTGCATTTTTTATTCCGACCAACCCATCCGGCACACAGGCTTTCTTTTGTCTTGCCTGCGAATATGGGAAACTAGGCCGCTTGAAGGAGACTCAGTGCATGCGGCTACTCACTCTTATCCTGCTCCTCCTGTTGGGAGGGCTGCAATATGACCTCTGGCTGGGGAAAAACGGCCTCTCCGACTATCGGGAACTCTCCACCGCCATCGAGCGGCAGCAACAGGACAACCTGGTACTCAAGGATCGCAACAGTCTGATTTACCGGGAAATCGACGATCTTACCTCTGGCCTTGAGGCCATCGAGGAGTTGTCGCGCAACGATCTTGGCTATATCAAGCAGGGCGAGACCTTCTACCGAATCATTCCCAAAGAAAAGGATCAGGTGACGGAGCCTGATGGTGCCCCCTACGATGACTGATAGCCTGAGCGGCCTGACCGCCATCGTCCCGGCTGCCGGTATTGGCAGTCGCATGGGGGCCAGTTGCCCCAAGCAGTACCTGTCCCTGGCAGGGAAATGCATTCTGGAGCACACCCTGGAGCGTCTGCTCTCCCATCCCGCCATCGCCCGTGTGATCGTGGCGCTGGCGCCCCACGACAGCTGGTTTGAGACCTTGACCGTGGCCACTGACCCGCGGGTGCTGCGAGTGGAAGGGGGAAGCGAGCGCGCCTTCTCCGTGCTCAATGCATTGCACGTGGCAGAAGGGGAGTGGGCACTGGTGCATGACGCCGCCCGGCCCTGTCTGACCCACGAGGATCTCGATGCGCTCATTGCTGCGGCCATTGCCTCTGGCGGTGCCATCCTCGGCAGCCGGGTGCGCGATACCATGAAGCGCACCGATGCGGCCGGCAATATCCTCTCCACCGTGGATCGCGAGCAGCTCTGGCATGCCCTGACGCCCCAGATGTTTTTGGTCCGCCCCCTTAAGCGGGCGCTGGAGGAGGGGTTGGCGCTCGGCGCCGCCATCACCGATGAAGCCTCCGCCATGGAACGCGCCGGTTTCCCCGTGCGCATGGTGGAAGGGCGGGCCGATAACATCAAGGTGACCCGGCCGGAAGATCTCTCCCTGGCCGGGCTCTATTTACAGCAACAACGTGCGTGCCGGTCGGCACGACCCGATTCATCCCCAGAGGAGCAGGCATGATCCGCACCGGACATGGTATTGATGAGACAGATTTCCGTGTATTGAGGAGGGCGCAGGCATGATGCGGATCGGACATGGTTTTGATGTTCACAAGTTTGGCGGGGTCGGTCCCTGCATGCTGGGCGGGGTGGCGGTGCCCTATGAACAGGGCCTGCTGGCCCACTCCGATGGTGACGTGGTGCTGCATGCGGTGAGCGATGCCCTGCTGGGGGCCATCGGCGCTGGCGACATCGGCCGCCACTTCCCCGATACCGCCGCCGAATTCAAGGGCATCGACAGCCGCATCCTGCTGCGGGATGTCTTTGCCCGCGTGCAGCTCGCAGGTTATGCCATCGGCAACCTGGATGTGACCATCATCGCCCAGGCCCCCAGGATGGCCCCCCATATCGACGCCATGTGCGCCGTGCTGGCCGCGGATCTGCAATGTGATTTGAACCGGGTGAACGTCAAGGCGACCACCACCGAACAACTCGGATTCACGGGGCGCAAGGAAGGGATCGCCACCGAAGCCGTCGTCTTGCTGGTGAAACAATGATGCTTGAACAACTTGCCTATCTGCACGGGACGCCCACTGCTCGCGGCATCCTCAAGGCCGAGGCCGCCGACTTCGTGGTCAATGAAGATCTCGGGTTCGAACCTTGCGGCGAGGGTGAACACATCTTCGTCCGGGTACGCAAAACCGGCGAGAATACTGCCTGGGTGGCTGGCCTGCTGGCCGATGCGGCCGGGGTTGCCCGCAATGCAGTGACCTGGGCTGGTCTGAAAGATCGCCATGCGGTGACCGAACAGTGGTTCGGCATCCATCTGCCGGGCAAGGGCGAGCCGGATCTCTCGGTCATCGAGAACGACAACATCCGGATCCTTGAGGTGAAGCGCCACAACAAGAAGCTGCGGGTCGGCTATCTCAAGGGCAACCACTTCACCCTGCGTCTCACCGGGCTGGAGCAGGCCGACGGGCTGGAATCCCGTTTGCAGGCGATAGCAACCCAGGGGGTGCCCAACTACTACGGCGAGCAGCGTTTCGGCCGAGGTGGCAACAACCTGGAGGCCGCCAAGGCGATGTTCGCCGGCAAACGGATCAAGGATCGCAACAAGCGCTCCCTCTATCTGTCCGCCGCCCGCAGCATGCTGTTCAATGCCATCGTTAGCGCCCGCATCGAGCAGAGGTTGGCCCATCAGCTGCTGGCCGGTGACTGCGTGATGCTCAAGGGCAGCCACTCCATCTTCAGCGAAGAGAGCGTGACGCCCGAGCTGGAGGCACGCCTTGCCTCCGGAGACGTGCAGCTGACCGCTCCCCAGTGGGGCCGTGGCCGTCTGGCGAGCCAGGGCGCGGCTGCCGAGTTCGAGCAAGAAGTGCTGGCTCCTTATGGTGACTGGTGCGAAGGACTGGAGAAAGCCGGGCTGGATCAGGACAGGCGCCCGCTGCTGCTCAAGCCGGAGCAGATGAGCTGGCAACGGGAGGACGAGGTGCTGACCCTGTCGTTCTTCCTGCCTGCCGGTGCCTTTGCCACCAGCGTGGTACGAGAGTTAATGCTGGCCGAAGAGGCCGATCACGGTTTCAGGAACTCAACCGATGCGAATTCTGGTCAGTAATGACGATGGGGTACACGCCGAGGGCATTCGCGCCCTCAGCGAGGCGTTGCGTGCCTGTGGCGAGGTCGTGGTGGTGGCACCGGATCGCAACCGCAGCGGTGCCAGCCACTCCCTGACGCTGGAAGTGCCGCTGCGGGTCACCCGCCTCGATGCGTCCAGTTTTCACGGCATCAAGAGTTATGCGGTCAAGGGGACGCCGACCGACTGCGTTCATCTGGCGGTCAACGAACTGCTGCGCCCTGAGCCCGACATGGTGGTGGCCGGTATCAATCACGGGGCCAACCTGGGGGATGACGTCATCTACTCGGGGACGGTGGCGGCCGCGACGGAAGGGCGTCATCTTGGTTTCCCCTCCATCGCCGTATCGCTGGTGGGCAAGACTCATTTCGCCAGTGCGGCCCACTACGCCGCCAAGCTGGTGCGGGGGCTGATGGTGCATCCGTTGCCTGCGGATCAGATCCTCAACGTGAATGTGCCGGACCTGCCGCTCGAGCAGATCAAGGGGATCAGGGTGACGCGTCTTGGCAATCGCCACCGGGCGGAGTCGGTGATCCGCACCGAGGATCCCCGTGGTCAGCCCGTCTACTGGATTGGCCCCCCCGGCAACCAGCAGGATGCGGGAGAGGGAACGGACTTTGCCGCCATCGAGCAGGGTTATGTCTCCATCACTCCCCTGACCATCGACATGACGGCCTACGGCAGTCTGTCGACCCTGGGCGCGTGGCTGGATCTGCAGGGATGACGTTGTGATAGTACAGCGCCTGTTGAATCAACTGATTGCCCAGGATGTCCGCGATTTCCGCGTATTGGCGGCGATTGCGAAGGTGCCGCGCCAGCTGTTCGTGGATGAGGCCATGGCCCACAAGGCCTGGGACAATACTGCCCTGCCCATCGGCCATGGGCAGACCATCTCCCAGCCTTACATCGTGGCGCGCATGACCGAGCTGCTGATCCAGAACGATCCGGCCCATGTGCTGGAGATCGGGACGGGATCGGGCTACCAGACGGCGGTACTGGCCCACCTGGTGGAGCATGTCTACACCATGGAGCGGATCAAGTCGCTGCAGTTTCAGGCCCGGCGCAGATTGCGCCAGCTCGATCTGCACAATGTGTCGGCCAAGCACGGCAATGGGTGGCTAGGTTGGCCCAACAAGGGCCCTTTCGACGCCATTCTGGTGACGGCGGCGGCCAGTGAGGTCCCCAAGGCCCTGACCGATCAGCTGGCTGACGGTGGTCGTCTGGTGTTGCCGGTGGGTGATGGCCAGCAGACCCTGCAGCTCATCGAGCGATCGGGCTCCCAGCTCACCAGCCGGATCCTGGAGCCGGTACGTTTCGTTCCCCTGATTGACGGAGATGTCGAGTGAAGTTGTTTTCCCGCCTTTATGTTCTGGTGATGCAGTGGGCACGCCACAAGTATGCCCCCTGGTATCTGGCCATCACCGCCTTTATTGAATCCATCTTCTGGCCCATTCCGGTGGATGTGATGCTGGCGCCCATGGCGCTCGGCAAACCTCATCGCGCCTGGCACTATGCCGCGCTGGCCACCCTCTTTTCGGTGCTGGGCGCCCTGTTTGGTTATCTGCTCGGCTATGCCCTGTGGGAGCCAGTGGTGCAGCCGCTGGTGACCTCGGTTGGCTATGAGGACAAGATTGCCCTGGCCGAGCAGTGGTTCGCGCAGTGGGGCATCTGGGTTATTTTTATTGCCAGCTTCACGCCGATCCCCTACAAGGTGTTTACCGTCACGGCTGGCTTGCTCCACATGGCACTGTTGCCTTTCATCCTGACCTCACTGATCGGTCGTGGCATGCGCTTCTTCCTGGTTGCAGGTCTGATGCGCTGGGGCGGCGAGAAGATGGAGCGCAAGCTGATGCACTATGTGGATGTGCTGGGCTGGCTCTGTATTGGTTTGGCCGTTGCGGCCTATTTCTGGTTTAGTCGTTAAGGATCCACTATGTGTTCGCGTGTTTGGCAAGGTAGCGGTGTCGTCGTGTTGTCATGGCTGCTGCTTGCCTGTTCCTCCAGCAAGACTGCGGCTCCGGTGCACAGCCTGGGCAATGATCAGGTCGCTTCGACCATCCCCGTGCGTCAAGGTATGACCAAGCCCGGCATTGCAGGCAACGGGTACACCGTGGTCAAAGGAGACACTCTCTACTCCATTGCATTTCGTTCTGGCATGGATGTGGCTTCGCTTATCAGCATCAATGGCATCACTCCCCCCTATAACATTTATCCCGGCCAGCAGCTCAGGCTCGATGGCGCTTCCGCCCCCATGGCGGTGGCAACCGTCGGCAGCCCTGTCAGTCGTGGCAGCGTGACGGGGTCTGGCAGTTACGAGGTGCGCCGTGGCGATACATTGAGCAGCATCGGTCGCCAGTTCGGTCTTTCCAACCAGGCCTTGGCCCAGCGCAACAACCTCCAGGCTCCTTATGCATTGCACGTGGGTCAGGTGCTCAATGTGGGGGGCGCGGGTTCCTCGGGTGGTCAGATGGTGGCAGCAACGACACCGGTGGTGACCAGCACGGGGCCCAAACCCCTGGCCACGGCTCCGGCAGGTACGACCACACCATTTATTGCTCAGAAAACGATTGCTCCTGCCTCGTCAACAGCATACGCTCAGGCGAAAGAACAAAAAACCGTCAGTTCCTCGTCAACACTCTCCTGGCATTGGCCGACCAAAGGGCGGATCGTTGAAGGCTTCTCCGTTGCGGAACAAGGCAACAAGGGCATCGACATTTCCGGCCAGAAGGGCCAACCCATTTACGCTGCGAGCAGCGGCAAAGTGGTCTATGCGGGCAGTGCACTGCGAGGGTATGGCAAGCTGATAATTCTCAAGCACAACGATGACTACCTCTCCGCCTACGCTCACAACGATGAGTTGAGGGTCAAGGAGGGAGACACCGTGAAGGGCGGAGCGGTTATCGCCAATATGGGTAGCACGGATGCGCCGGATGTGCGCTTGCACTTTGAAATCCGGTACAAAGGCAAGTCGATCAACCCGATGGGCTATTTGCCAAAGCGTTAACTCAGAGAGCTGAGTCTTACTCTGGTGTAGGTCAGGGAGAGATATCATGAGCCAAGAACAACTGGTAATGCAGGATGCAGAGTTAGAGTTCGACGAGGAGCTGGAGGTTCAGGAGGAAGAAGAGGTTCAGGAAGTGGCGGCCGAAGCCGAAGAGACCATTTCCGATGAACTGATGGCGCCCGAGCTGAACAAGGTAATGGACGCCACCCAGCTCTATCTGGGGGAGATTGGTTTCTCCCCCTTGCTCACGGCCGAAGAGGAAGTCTACTACGCCCGCCGTGCTCTGCGTGGCGACAAAGCGGCGCGCAAGCGCATGATTGAATCCAACCTGCGCCTGGTGGTCAAGATTGCCCGGCGCTACAACAACCGCGGCCTGGTGCTGCTGGATCTCATCGAAGAGGGCAACCTCGGCCTTATTCGCGCAGTTGAGAAGTTTGACCCCGAGCGAGGCTTCCGTTTCTCTACCTATGCCACCTGGTGGATCCGCCAGACCATAGAACGGGCCATCATGAACCAGACCCGTACCATTCGTCTGCCCATCCATGTGGTCAAGGAGCTGAACGTCTATCTGCGCACTGCGCGCGAGCTTTCTCATCGTCTCGACCATGAGCCGACCGCCGAGGATATCGCCTCTGCACTGGATCGCTCTGTGGACGATGTGAATCGCATGCTCAAGCTCAACGAGAAGATCACCTCGGTGGATACTCCCATTGGTGGCGATCGCGACAAGGCGCTGCTGGATGTACTTTCCGACGAACGCGGCATGGGGCCCGAGCTGGAGTCCCAGGAAGATGACATGCGCAGCAGCATAGTGCACTGGCTGGAGGAGCTGAATCCCAAGCAGCGCGAAGTGCTGGCCCGCCGTTTCGGTCTGCTCGGCTATGAACCGGCCACCCTGGAAGACGTGGGCGCCGAGATTGGTTTGACCCGCGAGCGGGTGCGCCAGATCCAGGTGGAAGGGTTGCGCCGTCTGCGGGAGATCCTGCTGGGGCAGGGGCTCTCCATTGAGGCGCTATTCCGCACCAATTAAACGGGTATGAATACCGTCATCAAGATGAAAAAGGGGCCGCAGGCCCCTTTCTTTTTGTCGTGGATCTTCCGGATCATACCGGATCCAGAGTGTCCAGCGGCCAGCGCGGCACGGCCTTGACGACGAGGGGTTCGAAGACTCCCGCCTTCAGGCGTTGCATGCCGGCATAGGCGATCATGGCGCCGTTGTCGGTGCAGTATTCGGTGCGCGGGTAGAAGACTTCACCTTTGAGGCTCTCCATCAGCTCGGCCAGCTGGGCGCGCAGATGACGGTTGGCACTGACGCCGCCTGCCACGACCAGACGATTGAGACCGGTCTCTTTCAGGGCACGGCGGCACTTGATGGCCAGGGTGTCGACCACCGCATCCTCAAACGCCCGGGCGATGTCGGCACGGGTCTGTTCATCATCACCGTTGGCGGCAATGGTGTTGGCGGCGAAGGTCTTGAGACCGGAGAAGCTCATGTCGAGCCCGGGACGGTCGGTCATGGGACGCGGGAAGGTAAAGCGTCCAGTGGTGCCCTTTTCTGCCAGCCGGGAGAGCAGCGGACCACCGGGGTAGTCCAGACCCATCAGCTTGGCGGTCTTGTCGAACGCCTCACCGGCGGCATCGTCGATCGATTCGCCCAGCAGCTGATAGCTGCCGATTCCATCGACCCGAACCAGCATGGAGTGGCCGCCGGAAACCAAGAGCGCTACGAAGGGAAACTCGGGGGCTCGCTCTTCCAGCATGGGGGCCAGCAGGTGCCCTTCCATGTGGTGTACGGCGATGGCCGGCTTGTCCCATGCCATGGCCAACGAGCGGCCTATGGTCGCCCCGACCAGGATGGCACCAACCAGACCTGGCCCCGCGGTATAGGCGATGCCATCGATGTCATCCTTGCCAAGTCCAGCCTCTTTCAAGGCGGCCTGGATCAAGGGGATCGTCTTGCGTACATGGTCCCGGCTGGCGAGCTCGGGAACAACGCCGCCGTAGTCCGCATGCAGCTTGACCTGGCTGTACAACTGGTGGGAAAGGATCCCTTTTTGATCATCGAAGATCGCGATCCCGGTTTCGTCACAGGATGTCTCTATGCCCAATACACGCATTGCTAAAAAATTTCACTGCTAAAATGAGACGGCTATGGTAACCTTCGCGGGTTTTTTAAACCAGAGCGATCTCTGCGGGTTTACTTTCATTCCCTGTCCAGAGTATAATTTCGCACCATTTTAAGACATGCTGATCGATTGAAGGTCAGCTAACAATTTATCACTGAGGTGAAAGGCACATGCCAGTAATCAAAGTCCGTGAAAATGAGCCGTTTGACGTTGCTCTGCGTCGCTTCAAGCGTTCTTGCGAAAAGGCCGGTATCCTGTCCGAAGTTCGTAGCCGTGAGTTCTACGAGAAGCCGACTACCATTCGCAAGCGCGCCAAAGCGTCCGCTGTCAAGCGTCACGCCAAGAAGCTGTCCCGCGAAAACGCACGTCGTATCCGCCTGTACTAATCAAGGGATCATGCCGTGTCTCTGAAGGATCAACTCAAGGATCAGCAAAAGCTCGCCATGCTTGCCAAAGACAAGCCTCGGTTGGGTGCTATCCGCTTGTTGATGGCAGAAATCAAGCAGCGTGAAGTCGATACCCGTGTCGAGCTCAACGATGAAGAGATCATCGCTGTCGTGACCAAAATGGTCAAACAGCGTCGCGATTCCATCAGCCAGTTTGAAGCTGCCGGTCGCCAGGATCTCGCCGACAAAGAGTCCGCCGAGATCGTTGTGCTGCAGGAGTTCCTGCCACAACAGCTGACCGCAGACGAAATTGCCGCCCTGATCGAGCAAGCCATCACTGAAAGTGGTGCTGCCGTCATGGCTGACATGGGTAAAGTCATGGCTGTCTTGAAGCCAAAAATTCAGGGGCGTGCCGATGTCGGCGCCGTCAGTGCTCAGGTGAAAACCCGCTTGGCGTAACAGGCAACTCTCTTGTTTGGTTGAAGAAGCCGTGCTTCCCATTGGAATGCGCGGCTTTTTTATTTCCTATGCAATGAAACAGGACGGTTATGGCTGGCAGGATCCCGCAATCCTTTATCGATGATCTGCTTGTACGCACGGACATAGTCGAGTTGATCGACTCCCGTGTGCGGTTGAAGAAAGCCGGTAAGAACTACCAGGCTTGCTGCCCTTTTCATAACGAAAAAAGTCCCTCCTTTACCGTCAGCCAGGAGAAGCAGTTCTATCACTGTTTCGGTTGTGGTGCCCACGGCAATGCTATCGGCTTTGTCATGGAGTACGACGGCCTGGAATTCCCCGATGCCATCGAAGAGCTGGCAAGCCTGCACGGCATGCAGGTCCCCCGTGAGCAAACGGCGGGTGGATCAAGCCATAGCCAACCAGCCGTCAGCAAGGATCTGTTCGAGCTGATGAACCAGATTGCGCGCTTCTACGAGAGCAATCTCAAGAACGCGCCTCAGGCGGTGGAGTATCTGAAAGGCCGGGGCCTGACTGGCGAGGTGGTCAAGCGCTTCAACATCGGTTATGCCCCTGGGGACTGGGATCAGGTGCGTCGCCGCTTTGGCGCCAGTAGGGATCACGAACAACTGCTGATTTCGGGCGGTATGCTGATCCCCCGTGACAGCGGCCCGGGCAGCTACGATCGTTTCCGCGATCGCATCATGTTTCCGATCCGGGACAAACGCGGCCGGGTCATCGGCTTCGGTGGCCGAGTGCTGGGGGATGGCACGCCCAAGTACCTGAACTCCCCCGAAACCCCCATCTTCCACAAGGGGCGAGAGCTGTTCGGCCTTTATGAGGTCAAGCAGGCACACAAGGATCCGCGCCGGATCCTTGTGGTGGAAGGCTACATGGATGTGGTGGCGCTCGGCCAGTACGACATCGACTATGCGGTGGCGGCACTGGGGACTGCGACCACCAGCGATCACATCCACACCCTGTTCCGTACCACGGCAGAGGTGGTCTGTTGCTACGACGGCGACAACGCCGGTCGGGAAGCGGCCTGGCGGGCGCTGGATAACGCGCTCTCCCACCTGCAGGACGGCCGTGAACTCAAGTTCGTCTTTTTGCCGGATGGCGAGGATCCCGACTCGCTGGTACGCCAGATCGGCAAGGAGGGGTTCGAAGCGCTGCTCGACAAGGCCCAGTCGTTTGCGGATTTCATGTTCGAACGCCTCGGGCGCGATGCGGCTCTTTCCGGTGAGGCAGGCAAGTTTGAAGTAGCCAACAAGGCCGCCGAGCTGATTCGTCGGGTACCGGAAGGTTTCACTCGCGAGGGGTTGATTACCCGACTCTCCAGCATGATGCGCTGGGGAGAAAACAAGCAGCGGATTGCCGAGCTGTTTGCCCGCAACAGCCAGCCCAAGGCGGAAGTTAACAAACCCAAGGCGACCAAACTGACGCCGATCCGCAGGGCTCTGGCCCTGATGGTGCAGTATCCGGCGATCACCGCCGAGCTGCCGGCCATGCCCGAGTTGGCCGGGCTGCGCCTGCAGGGGATCCCTTTCCTGCTGCAACTGCACCAGCAGATCCTGATCCAGCCGGGAGTGACAACGGGTATCCTGCTGGAGCATTGGCGCGGCACAAAAGAGGGAGAAATACTTGCCCAGCTGGCGATGCATGACCTGTTTGAAGAGGTAAAGCTCGACCAGGAGCCCGATATTTTGGGAGAATTACAGGATACCTTTGTCGGTTTCATCAACCTTTTCCTGAAGCAACGGATCGAAGAATTGCAGGCCAAGGTGGCGCAGGAAGGGCTAAGCTCTGAGGAAACTCAGGAGCTGATGATGCTGATCAGAGAGGTGCAGATTGAGAAAAGAAATGAGAGTGGGGCTTGATATTTGAGTGAGCAGTCCCAATATGAATAGCGTTGCCCGAATCGACGGGATTGAAAGCAAACACTTTATAACCACCTGGCCCCGACAACACTGCGGGCAGGGGTTTCTCATGACCGACGCCGCAACCAGACATAGCATGTCTGGCGGTTTTCTATTAGAATTGGCTATTTGCGCAGCAGCGCACTGTACGCGCAACCTAGCAACACCAACCGGATGAGTTCTATGGAGCAAACCCCGCAGTCTCAGCTTAAACTCCTCGTTGCCAAAGGTAAAGAACAGGGCTACCTGACCTATGCCGAGGTGAACGATCACCTCCCGCAAGACATTGTCGATTCAGACCAGATCGAAGACATCATCCAGATGATCAACGATATGGGCATTCAAGTGGTTGAAAACGCTCCGGATGCCGATGACCTTATCATGGCTGAAGGTGGTACCGCCGATGAGGACGCTGCCGAAGCAGCGGCCCAGGCTCTGGCATCTGTTGAATCTGAGATTGGTCGCACGACCGATCCCGTCCGCATGTACATGCGGGAAATGGGTACCGTCGAACTGCTGACCCGCGAAGGCGAGATCGACATCGCCAAGCGGATCGAAGACGGTATCAACCAGGTACAAAGCTCCGTCGCCGAGTACCCTGAAGCCATCACCTATCTGCTCGAACAGTACGACAAGTACGAAGCCGAGCAGCTTCGCCTGTCCGACATCATCTCCGGCTTCATCGATCCGAACGAAGTGGATGACGTGGCGCCGACCGCCACTCATATCGGCTCCGAGCTCAGCGAGGACGACCTCGCCGACGAAGACGAAGACGAAGATGAGGACGAAGACGAAGACGGTGACAACTCCGACGATGACGGCGACGGTGGCCCGGATCCGGAAGTCGCTCGCGAGAAATTCGGCGAACTGCGTGCCCAGTACGAGGTGACTCGTCTCTCCATTCAGCAGAATGGCCGTGCCCACGACGACACCCAGAATGCCATCGCCCAGCTGGCCGATGTCTTCCGTCAATTCCGCCTGATGCCCAAGCAGTTCGATCGCCTGGTCAACAACATGCGGGAGATGATGGAGCGTGTCCGCGTGCAGGAACGCATCATCATGAAGCTCTGCGTTGAGCAGGCCAAGATGCCGAAGAAGACCTTCGTCGCGGCCTTCACCAACAACGAGTGCGAAACTGCCTGGTTCGAATACCAGAAGCAGGCCGGCAAGGCGTGGTCTCCCCGTCTGCTCGAGATGGACGAAGAAGTACTGCGTTCCATCGGCAAGCTGCAGCAGATCGAAGAAGAGACCGGTCTGTCCATCGCCCAGATCAAGGACATCAACCGCCGCATGAGCATTGGTGAGGCCAAAGCCCGCCGTGCGAAGAAAGAGATGGTCGAGGCCAACTTGCGTCTGGTTATCTCCATCGCCAAGAAGTACACCAACCGCGGTCTGCAGTTCCTGGATCTGATCCAGGAGGGCAACATCGGTCTGATGAAGGCGGTCGACAAGTTCGAATATCGTCGCGGCTACAAGTTCTCGACCTATGCCACCTGGTGGATCCGTCAGGCCATTACCCGCTCCATCGCGGATCAGGCCCGTACCATCCGTATCCCGGTGCACATGATCGAGACCATCAACAAGCTCAACCGTATCTCCCGCCAGATGCTGCAGGAGATGGGTCGTGAACCGAACCCGGAAGAGCTGGCCATGCGCATGGGCATGCCGGAAGACAAGATCCGCAAGGTACTGAAAATCGCCAAGGAGCCCATCTCCATGGAGACGCCCATCGGTGATGACGAAGACTCCCACTTGGGCGACTTCATCGAAGATACCACCCTGGCTCTGCCAGCGGATGCGGCCACCAGCGAGAGCCTGCGCAACGCGACCCGCGAAGTGCTGGCCGGGCTGACCGCACGGGAAGCCAAGGTACTGCGCATGCGCTTCGGTATCGACATGAACACCGACCACACCCTCGAGGAAGTGGGCAAGCAGTTCGACGTCACCCGTGAGCGTATCCGTCAGATCGAAGCCAAGGCCCTGCGCAAACTGCGCCATCCGAGCCGCTCGGAAGTGCTGCGCAGCTTCCTGGACGAGTAGTCCCGGGTTCTGTCAGCCTGACATTGCAACAAAAAGCCCCGCCATGCGGGGCTTTGTTTTATCCGTGCTGGCATGGGCGTGAAGAGGGGTCATGGAACCGCTTGAATATGGATGAAATCTCGCCAAGTGGTTGATCTGACTATGGACGGGGTATCCGCCATCCCCTATAATCCACGCCGCTAACCAGCATCAATGGCCCCTTAGCTCAGTTGGTCAGAGCAGTCGACTCATAATCGATTGGTCGTGGGTTCAAGTCCCCCAGGGGCCACCATTTTCAGACAAAGCCGCTCTTTTGAGCGGCTTTTTCGTTTCTGGCGTTCACCAGCGTCTGTCCAGATCCTCGGCATAGAGTGCCATGGCGCGCCGGTAGGGAAGCAGGGCGGGATCCGTGGTGGTGGTCGCGAGGATCCCCAGCAGCGTCTCCATCCCCTCCTTGTTGCGCCCCAGGTTGTAGCAGGTCATGGCACGAAACACCTTGAACTCCATGGCATCGGGGAAGCGGGCCAGGGCCTCGTCAAAGGTGGCCAGCGCCTCGGCATGACGGCCCGTGGTGCGATAGGAGCTGCCAAGTCCAAGCAGGGCTCCGCGCAGCGACGACTCGCCAAGCCCCAGCGACACGGCCTTCTGATAGAGGGGAATGGCCTGGGCCTCTCGCCCCAGCATGTCGTGCAGTCCGGCCACTTCGTAATGCCGCTCGGCGTGGGTTGGGTGCTCGATGAGTTGCAGCAGACCGTGCTGACGGGCTTCCTCGATCCATCCCTCCCTCGGCCTTGAGGGTGTTCAACTGTTTCATATGTGCTCCTGCATGGGGATGAAGGATCAGTATGCCTGCCGACAGGCTGGCGGGGAACGGGTCATGGGGCCATGTAAAAGGCCTCCCGCCGATGGCGGGAGGCCTGGTTCGGCGCCGGGGCGAAATGGCCCTGGCGTGTGTCCAGCCTTACTGGGCGCTCAGGCTGTAGGCCAGGGTCTGGTCGTTGAAGCGCACCACATAGGCACCGACCACTGCCGTGGTGATGTCTGCCCCGGCCAGCTCGGCCACGCCATCCTTGTTGGTGTCGCCGTAGTTCTGGGTCCAGTCCCCCTTGACGTCGAACTTGAAGCGCTGGCTGCCGTTGCCATCACCGCTGCCGGTGAAGGTGACGCTGGCCTGCCAGAGGTGATCCCCGACCAGGGACATGGGGGTGGTGCCCCAGTTGTTGGTGGTGCCGCGAATGTTGAGGCTGGCGACATTCTTGGCATAGGTGACGCTCACCGGAGTCAGGCTGTATTGCAGGGTCTGATCGTTGAAACGTACCCGGTACTGGCCGATGACCGGGGTGAGGATGTCACTGCCGGTCAGTTCTGCCACGCCGTCCTTGTTGGTGTCGCCGTAGTTCTGGGTCCAGTCCCCCTTGACGTCGAACTTGAAGCGCTGGTTGGTCTGACCGTCGAAGGTGACCAGGGCTTCCCACTGATTGTCGGCGACCAGCGTCATGGCAAGGGAGCCCCAGGCATTGGGGGTGCCGCGGAAGTTCAGGGTGGGCAGTACGCTGGCGTAGGTGCCGTTGTCGTCGGTGACGGTCACGGCGGCGCTGGCACTGGCGGTCAACCCTTCTGCATCGGTTACGGTGACCGTCACGGTATGGGTACCCGGGGTATCGAACCGGACGGTCTCGGTGGCGGCGGTGCCCCCGCTGGACCAGCTGTAGCTCACCACGCCGCCGTCATCGCTGGAAGCGGAGGCGTCGAACACCACGCTCTCCCCCGCCTTGACGCTGAGGGTTTTGGGGGAGAGGGCTGCGACCGGTGCCTGGTTGCTGGTGAGGGGGGTGACCGTGTAGCGCAGATCACTCTCGCTCAGGGTGATGCGGTAGGTGCCCGCCCCGCTGACCAGGATATCCTTGCTGCTGCCCTTGTCGGCGATGCCATCCCCTTCGTTGTCGCCGTAGTTCTCGGCCCAGTTGCCGAAGACGTCGAACTTGAAGCGCTGGGCACCGGTGGCGTCACCGTTGCCGGTCAGGGTGAGGGTGGCGGACCAGACACGGTTGGCATCGACGGTCATGGGGGTGTTGCCCCAGGCGTTGTGGGTGCCGCGCAGGTTCATGCTGCTGAACTTGTTGCCCGGCAGGACGGAACCGCCGCAGGGGCTGGCCTTGGTGCAACCGGCGATGATGGCGGCCGCCTTCATGCCGGGGACGTTCAGGCTGGCCTTGCCGCTGCCATCGACGGTGACATAACCGCCGCTGCAGTAGTCATTGCCCCCCAGCAGGTTGCAGTACTCTCCGGCCGGCAGGCCGGTCTGCACCGAGGCCACCAGGCTGCCGCTCTCGTTGTTGATGGCGACGAAGCCCTTGTCACCGCGGCTGAAGGCTATCTGGTTGTTGCCGTTGTCCCACCAGTTGCTGACGGGCTGGCCTTCGGTCCGGTTGTGGAACAGGGCCATGTTCATGATGGTCGGTCGGCGCTGTTCGCAGTTCCACTGGCTGTCCGTGCAGGGCGTGCTGCCCGGCGCCCCCTTGTCGGTTTCATAGGTACCCATGTTTTCAAAGCGATAGCCCGACATCACCTGCTTCCAGCCATAGGGCCAGGCCATCATGAAGGTGTTGGCCAGCTCGTAGCGGGCACCGCTCATGAAGGTGAGCATGCCGCCACCGCCGTGGCCGCGTTCACGGTCGTGGTTGACCACGAAGACGAAGGCCTTGTTGGAGGGGAGCAGGCCCCAGCTCTCGCCCAGGGTCTTGAGGTTCTTGATCTGGCCGTTGAAGTTGGCGGCGAGATCGGTGCCGTATTTGAAGTCGGTGACGGTGTCGATATAGGTGTAGCGGCCCGGCTGAATGTCGGGGGACTCCCCGCCTGCGCCGATCACCTCCAGGTAGGCCCTGGGGCTGCCCGCCTTGTCGAGGATGGCCTTCACATCGGCCGGTGCCATGTGCTTGGCCGCATCGATGCGAAAGCCCGACACGCCCCAGCCGAGCAGGGTCTTCATGTAGGTGGCGATCTGATCCTGGACGTAGGATGAGCCGGTATTGAGGTCCGGCATGCCGTAGAGGGCGCCGTTCCAGACGTTGTTGCTGTCACCGTAGTTGGTGATGTCGCCGCTGTGATGGAAGTCGTTGTAGCCGAACTGGGGATATTGGTATTGCCCCGAGTTGTAGCTGCCGCCGCCGGTGGCGGTGCCCGAACCCGATGCCAGCTGGTTGAAGACGGCGTCGGCATAGACCTTGACCCCGGCCGCGTTGCAGCGGGCGATCATGCTCCTGAGCTCTGCCTCGCTACCGCCGAAGCTGTTGAAATTCTTGAAGCTGACCGGTTGATAGACGGTCCACCAGACCTGGCTGCCCTGTTTGTGCTCGGCGGGTGGGGTGATCTGGACGCCACCGAACCCCTTGGGCCCGGCACGGTCTCGCACTCGTTGGCGATGTCGTTGAACTTCCATTGGAACAGGTGAACCATGACTCCTTCGGCGCTGGCAGTGTGGCTGAAAGAGCCGAGTGCCGCCGCCAGCAGGGCGGTTCGAAACAGTGTGTTGTGCATGACGATTTTCCCTTCGATCTTGTTATTGACGTATCACTGTCGTGTAGTCGAACGGACAACAAACAACCTCGTTCAGCTCCGTAGCATTCATGAAATCGACGTGGTTGAAAATCGAACAAGCTGAATTAATTAAGAAATGTGAATGAAAATGCTTTCATGCCATTCGGTGGCAGCAGGAGGATGCAGAGGGGAGCAGATCGGTGCGAGATCCGTCAAGCGGGTAGCGAAGGGGATGAACAGGGGCCCCGCAGGGCCCCGTGAACGTTCAGACGTTGGGTTCCTGCTGCCCGGCACTGGCCCGGGCACGACGCCCTGGCAGCATGCGGGTGACCAGGTTGCTGCGCTGGCGCCAGGAGGTGTAGGCGATGGCGCACAGGTGCAGGGCGATCATGCCCTGCAGTGCCCAGGTGCACCACTCGTGCCAGTCGTCCGCCCCCAGATCGAAGCCGGTCTCGGTGTTCTGGAACCAGCCGGTCCCTGCGGTGGCGAGTACCAGCAGCCAGAGTGCCCAGACCGCCAGCTTGCCGCTGCCGTGATGGCCAGGGGTGGGCGGGGTCCGTTCGCGCAGGGCGTCGGCCTGATGGCGAAAATCCTCCCGGCTCGGGATGAGGGCGCGCAGGCGGGCGTGGCCGCGAGCGAAGGTGAGCCCCCACAGCAGGCGTATGCCGATGAGCACCATGACGGCGTATCCCATCCGCTCGTGCCACTCCTCGCCCGCCTCGTTGAGCCAGAGGTTGCCGATACAGATGGCCGCCACACCCCAGTGGGTGAGGCGCACCAGAGCATCCCAGTGGAAGGGGTCAGCCTTTCTGCTTGGCATATTTGTGGTACTCCTTCTTCAGGTCGTTGACCTTGGCCAGGTGCTCGCGCGCCTTGGCTTCGTCACCGGCCTGGAGGGCTGCCAGGCTGGCATCCAGCTCGCTCTGCACTTCGGTCATGCCTTCCAGGAACTTCTCCTTCTTGGCGGCGGGCATGTTCTTGCCCTTGGCGACGTCCAGCTGGGCCTTCATCTCCTTGATGTATTTCTCCATGGTGGCCGCGTCGTCAGCCTTGACGGCCTGCTTGTAGTTGAAGCCGATCTTCTTCATCGGCTGCTCCAGATCGCCGGCCATGGCAGGCAGGGCCATCAGGCCGAACATCAGGGGCAGCAGCAGGGGACGCACAGTTTTCAGCATGGGATTTCCTTATGAGACGACGAGATTGCAGGTAGTTATAGCACTCATTTGAGTGCGGTTTCACGCATCATGATGCCATGAAAGGGCGATCATTGTATGAAGAAAGTGCGACCAATTGTGACGAATTGTGCAGGGGATTGCTGTGGGAATGTAGCCGAAAGAGAACGGCCACCGGATCTCGCCTCCGGCAGGGGATACAAGGGCGCGCATCTGGTCCGGGAAGGGGCTCGCAGGCAGTGAATCATGCTGCCATTATTTATCACACATCGGTTTTTTAAAGTCAGGTGAGTTTTTCTGGTGTTTTTGTTTTTGAAAGCCACCACCCATGGACGATTTCACTGCCCGTACAGACGCCGTGCAACAAAAAAAGGGCCCGCAGGCCCTTTGAGTGATCGGGATCCGGCCCTTACTCGGCCTGCTCGCGCTCGATGGCACGCCAGCCGATGTCCTTGCGATAGAAGATGCCGTCCCACTGGATGCGGCCAGCCAGGGCATAGGCCCGCTGCTGGGCTTCCTGCACCGTGTGGCCGAGGGCGGTGGCGCACAGCACGCGGCCACCCTGGGTCAGGCTGGTGTGTCCTTCCAGGCGGGTGCCTGCATGGAACACCTTCTCCCCTGCCACTTCGTCCACCGGCAGACCGCTGATGGGGTGGTTGCTGGTGTAGTCGCCGGGATAGCCACCCGCCGCCAGCACCACGCCGATGGCGGCACGGGGGTCATAGACGGCTTCCTTCTGATCCAGCTGGCCGGCGCAGGCGGCGAGGCAGAGATCCACCAGATCGGACTGCATCCGCAGCATGATGGGCTGGGTTTCGGGGTCGCCGAAGCGGCAGTTGAACTCGATCACCTTGGGGTTGCCCTCGGCATCGATCATCAGGCCGGCGTAGAGGAAGCCGGTGTAGACGTTGCCCTCGGCCGCCATGCCGCGCACGGTCGGCATGATCACCCGTTCCATCACGCGCTGGTGCACTTCGTCGGTCACCACGGGGGCCGGGGAGTAAGCCCCCATGCCGCCGGTGTTGGGGCCGGTGTCGCCGTCGAAGGCGCGCTTGTGATCCTGGCTGGTGGCCATGGGCAGCACGTGCTCGCCGTCCACCATGACGATGAAGCTCGCCTCTTCCCCGTCCAGGAACTCTTCGATCACCACCCGGGCGCCAGCATCGCCGAAGGCATTGCCGGAGAGCATGTCACGCACCGCCGCTTCCGCCTCGTCGAGGGTCATGGCGACGATCACCCCTTTGCCGGCGGCCAGACCGTCGGCCTTGATGACGATGGGGGCGCCCTTCTCGCGCAGATAGGCCAGCGCCGGCTCCACCTCGGTGAAGTTCTGGTAATCGGCGGTGGGAATGGCGTGGCGGGCCAGGAAGTCCTTGGTGAAGGCCTTGGAGCCTTCCAGCTGGGCAGCGGCGGCGGTCGGGCCGAAGATGGTCTGATCGGCGGCGCGGAAGGCATCGACCACCCCTTTCACCAGGGGGGCTTCCGGTCCGACGATGGTGAGGCCGATCTGGTTCGCCTTGGCGAAGGCCAGCAGGCCCTCGATGTCGGTGGCCTGGATGGCGACGTTCTCGATGCCCGGCTCAAGCTGGGTGCCCGCATTGCCCGGTGCCACGAAGACCTGGGTCACCAGGGGGGAGTGTTTGGCCTTCCAGGCCAGGGCGTGTTCACGGCCGCCGTTGCCAATGATCAGTACTTTCATCGTCTCGCTCGCTTCTGTCTGAGTTCACTGGCGCTGCGGTGGCACTGCCAGTGGAAAGGATCCGGTGCTAAAGAGGCAGGGCCGCCATCGGCGGCCCTGGGCTGTCAGTGACGGAAATGACGCATGTTGGTGAACACCATGCACATGCCGTGTTCGTTGGCGGCGTCGATCACCTCCTGGTCGCGCATCGAGCCACCTGGCTGGATGACGCAGGAGATGCCCGCGGCAGCGGCGGCATCGATGCCGTCGCGGAACGGGAAGAAGGCGTCGGAGGCCATGACGGAGCCCGCCACGGTCAGCCCTTCATCCTCGGCCTTGATGCCGGCGATCTTGGCAGAGTAGACGCGGCTCATCTGGCCGGCGCCGACGCCGATGGTCTGGCCGTTCTTGGCGTAGACGATGGCGTTGGATTTGACGAACTTGGCGACCTTCCAGCAGAACAGCAGATCCTGCAGCTCGGCCTCGGTGGGCTGACGCTGGCTGACCACGGTCAGATCCCCGAGCGTCACCATGCCCAGATCGCGCTCCTGCACCAGCAGGCCGCCGTTGACGCGCTTGAAGTCAAAGCCTTGCGCCGGGGCAGTCCACTGGCCGCACTCCAGCAGGCGCACGTTCTGCTTGGCGGCGACCGCCTCGCGGGCTGCCTGGCTGATGCTGGGGGCGATGATCACTTCCACGAACTGGCGGGCGACGATGGCCGCGGCGGTCTCGCCGTCCAGTTCGCGGTTGAAGGCGATGATGCCGCCAAAGGCCGAGGTGGGGTCGGTCTGGTAGGCGCGATCGTAGGCTGCCAGCAGGTCGTCACCGATGGCGACGCCGCAGGGGTTGGCATGCTTGACGATGACGCAGGCCGGTTCGCTGAACTCCTTCACGCACTCCAGCGCCGCATCGGTGTCGGCAATGTTGTTGTAGGAGAGGGCCTTGCCCTGCAGCTGGATGGCGCTTGCCACCGAGCCCGGCGCGGCCTGCTCTTCGGCGTAGAAGGCGGCAGCCTGGTGGCTGTTCTCGCCATAGCGCATGTCCTGCTTCTTGATGAACTGGCTGTTGAAGGTGCGGGGGAAGCGGGACTCTTCGTCGCCTTCCTTGTTTTCGCCGTAGGAGGGCACCAGGGTGCCGAAGTAGTTGGCGATCATGCCGTCGTAGGCGGCGGTGTGCTCGAAGGCGGCGATGGCCAGATCGAAGCGGGTGGAGAGGGTCAGGCTGTTGCCGTTGCCATCCATCTCGGCGATGACGCGGTCATAGTCGGAGGCCTTGACGACGATGGTGACGTCCTTGTGGTTCTTGGCAGCGGAGCGGACCATGGTCGGGCCGCCGATGTCGATGTTCTCGACGGCGTCTTCCAGAGTGCAGCCGGGCTTGGCCACGGTGGCGGCGAAGGGATAGAGGTTGACGACGACCATGTCGATGGGGGAGATAGCGTGCTCGGCCATGATGGCGTCATCCCGGTCGCGACGGCCGAGAATGCCGCCGTGTACCTTGGGATGCAGGGTCTTGACCCGGCCGTCCATCATCTCGGGGAATCCGGTGTAGTCGGACACCTCGGTCACCGGCAGGCCCGCATCGGCCAGCAGCTTGGCGGTACCACCGGTGGAGAGCAGGGCCACACCACGCGCGTCGAGTGCCTTGGCAAATTCCAGGATGCCAGTCTTGTCAGACACACTCAGCAGTGCACGGCGAATGGGTCGAGCTTGTTCCATCACACTATCGTCCTCAGCATAACGGGGACCGTTCCATGGGAGGCGAGGCTCAACACACAGAGAGTCCCCAAATAAATGGAAGTGGGGGATTTCGCAAACCACTCTCGCCCGGGGCGGCCGTTGGCAAAAGCGTTTTAGGAAATGCCCGCTTGACGCGACGCTCTCTTGTGGGCGCGTATTCTACACAAAAAATGTGACCTGTGGTGGATTTTTTAAAGAGACAAACCCTTGTGGGATGCGGCGTTAAACGTTTTCTGGTGAATTTTTGTGAAACGTTTGTCTTTTCAGTGTTTTGGGGATAAATGGCCGGCAAGTGAGGGCTTAGCTGCTGCTTTCCTGCCTTTGACTGGCAATCGCCGGGCAAAGAGGTGATAGTGGAGGCCGGTTTATATTGAGTACCATGTCGGGAATGTCATGCGGGGGAGAGGACCATGTATCGGATCGGTGAACTGGCCAAGGCGTGCGGGGTGAAGGCCGACACCCTGCGCTTTTACGAGAAGAACGGCCTCATCTCGCCGGGCATTCGCAACGAATCCGGTTATCGCCTCTACGGGGAGCAGGACAGGCGGCGGCTGGAGTTCATCATCCGCGCCAAGTCGGTGGGCTTTTCCCTCGCGGACATCGGCGAGCTGCTCACCCTGGACACCAACAAGGCCAAGGTCACCTGCCAGGAGGTGAAGGCGGTGGCCGACACCAAGCTCGAACAGGTGGAGCAGAAGCTCCTGGAGCTGACCCGTTTTCGCGAGAACCTGAAGGCTCTCTCCGACATCTGCTGCGGCGGCCCGCGCTCGGCGGAGCATTGCGCCATCCTCGAGACCCTGGAGTCCGGCGCCCCTTCCCGCCACGAGCACCACGACCATGAGCACTGAGCTGCGCCGGCCCCGGGTCTCCGCCTTTCTCGCCCTCTCCCTCGACGGTTTCATCGCCGGGGAGGGGGGCGATCTGGCATGGCTGGCCCCCTATGGTGGCGACGGGCCGGAGGAGACCGGCTACAGTGCCCTGATGGCGAGCGCGGACACCCTGCTGATGGGGCGCAACACCTACGATATCGTGAGCGCCTTTCCCGAGTGGCCCTACGGGGACAAGCCGCTGGTGGTACTGACCCACAGGCCCGCCGACCCCCGTCCTCGGGTCTCCTTTCGGCAGGGGGCGCTGGCGCAGGTGCTGGACGAGTTGTGGCAGGGGGGAAGCCGTCACCTCTATCTGGATGGCGGGGAGCTGGTGAGGCAGGGTCTGCAGGGGGCCCTGGTGGACGAGCTGACCCTGTTCTGGGTGCCGGTCACTTTGGGACGCGGGGTGCCGCTCTTTGCAGGATCCCTGCCCGGCGCGCTGAGACCGGTGTCGAGCGCCGTGCTGCCAAGCGGCCTGGTGCGGGTTATCTATCACCCCGCCTGACAGCTTGCACGGGGGAGGCAAGAGGTGCACAATCGGCGCGTTTTTCGCCATCTGCCCTTCCAGACAGGGACGACAGGCAAACACGACAACCCCATCAAGGAGCCCATATGGCCAAGAAGAAGGTGACCTGTGTCACCGCCGAACCCGCCTGCGAACATCAGCGCGGCATCATTCAGGACAACCACCTCAAGGCACTGGTGACCTCCCCCCTGTTCCAGGCCCGGGTCGAGCCGAGCAAGAAGGGCAAGGGCAGCTATCAGCGCAAGGCCAAGCACGGCAAGCGGTGGGAGCCCGGCCAACAGCAGATGGTAAGCGTCTGCTGCTGAGCGGGTTTCTGCCGCAAGGCATCAGTTAACACAATCAGGGCGCCAATGGCGCCCTGATTGTTTTTCTATTCGCTGGTGCTGACTTGCGGTCTTGACGCAAGAGAGTGAACCCGTGCTCACTCGTCCATAAAGAGTTCGAGCAGCACGTTGAGGTAGCGATGCCCGAGGGACGTGAGCTGCCAGCTGTCGCCAAGATCCTCGATCAGCTCCTTGGTCCGGGCGATGGCGAGCATGGTCTCTACCCGCTCCAGCGGTAGCCCCGTGAAGGCCTCGAACTCCGCCTTGGGGGCGGGTTCAAACAACCTGAACCGGTTCATGAAGTACTCGAGCGGCAGATCGTCCGCACTCACCTGCCATTGGTTGTCCAGATAGGGGCGGCTCGGATCCAGATAACCTTTCGGATGCTTCACCTTGGCGGTGCGCAGGATCTGCTGGCTCGCGAGATCCGTCACCTTGCCGTGGGCGCCGCAGCCGATCCCCAGATAGTCGCCAAAGCGCCAGTAGTTGAGGTTGTGGCGGCACTGATACCCCTCTTTGGCATAGGCCGAGATCTCGTACTGCTGATAGCCCTGGGCGGTCAGCATGGCGTGGCCCTGCTCGTAGATGTCCCACAGGGTGTCATCTTCCGGCAATGTGGGGGGCTTGGAGGCGAATGCCGTGTTCGGCTCTATGGTGAGCTGATACCAGGAGAGGTGCGGCGGCGCGCAGTCGATGGCCTGCTGCAGGTCGTAGAGCGCATCGTCCAGGCTCTGATCCGGCAGGCCGTGCATCAGATCCAGGTTGAAAGTGGGAAGCGCGATGGCGTGGGCCAGTTCGGCGGCCTTGCGCGCCTCCTCGGGGCCGTGGATGCGGCCGAGCCGGGTCAATTTCTCCTGCTGGAAGCTCTGTACCCCGATGGAGATGCGGTTGATACCGGCCCGCTGGAAGCCGGCGAACTTGTCCGCCTCCACCGTGCCCGGGTTGGCCTCCATGGTGATCTCGCAGTCCGGGGTCAGTGCGATGCGTGCGCGCACCCCGTCCAGCAGCGCCTGCATGGCGTCGACGGAGAGCAGGCTCGGCGTGCCGCCACCGATAAAGATGGAGGAGAGGGGGCGCCCCTGGGCCCAGTGCAGATCCTGCTCCAGATCCTCCAGCAGGGCCGCCACGTACTCGAGGTGGGGCAGCTCCCCCTTCTGGGCGTGGGAGTTGAAGTCGCAGTAGGGGCACTTCTGGACGCACCAGGGCACGTGGATATAGAGGGAGAGGGGCGGCAGTTGCAGCATGGGATTTCCAGTATTCAACAATCAAAAGGGGTCGGGTGGCCCTGGTTGCCGGTGACAACGGGCGGGGCGCCGCGAACGAAACGGGGGCCGACGGCCCCCATTGTAGATGACAACGCGGCGGGAGACAGCGCTTTAGTTGACTGCCGCCAGGGCCGCTTTGAGCTTGGCCAGGGCCTGGCCACGGTGGCTGAGCTGGTTCTTGAGTTCCGCCGGCATCTGGGCCGAGGTGCAGTCGTGGTCGGAGACGAAGAACACGGGGTCGTAGCCGAAGCCGTGCTGGCCGCGGGGTTCGTCGATGATCATCCCCTCCCAGCTGGCCTGGCAGATAATGGGGGTGGGATCGTCGGCGTGGCGCATGTAGACCAGCACGCACCAGAAGCGGGCGCTTTTCAGGTAATCCGGCGCGCCCTTGAGCTCGGCCAGCAGCTTGTCGATGTTCTCCTTGTCGCTGGCACCGGCACCGGCAAAACGGGCGGAGTAGACGCCGGGGCGGCCGTGCAGCAGATCCACTTCCAGACCGGAGTCGTCGGCCACGGCGGGCAGGCCGGTGACGCGGGCGGCGTGGCGGGCCTTGATGATGGCATTCTCGACGAAGGTGGTGCCGGTCTCGTCGGCATCGGAGACTGCAAACTCGCTCTGCGGGATCACCTGGATCTTCATATCGGCCAGCATGGCGGCCAATTCCTTCACCTTTTTCTGGTTCCCTGTTGCCAGGACAAGCTTGTTCATCACACACCTCCGCAAAAATAATCTGCGCATTCTATGCGGGGGAGGGGTTTAGTAAAAGCGCCAATTGCCCGGGATCCGGTGCCAACGGGGGATCCTGGTTCCACCCCCTGAGAAGTAGAAGAGATACATGTTTCCAGTGGGGAATAACCGAAGTGATTAAATACCATTTCAATTCATTACTCTGAGTCAGTAGACTCGCGGCCCAATCGATATTCCTAGGGCTTGAGGTGACTGATGCCATTGATTCTTTTGCTTGTACTCCTGGTGTTGTTCAGCCCGCTGGCCATCGACATCTATCTGCCTGCCATTCCCCAGATGGCCGAGCAGCTGGGGGCCGAAGTGACCCTGATGCAGGGCACCATTACCTGGTTCCTGTTCAGCATGGGGCTGGGGCAACTGCTGGTGGGGCCGCTCGCCGATCGCTACGGGCGTAAACCCATCGCCCTGGGGGGCGTGCTGCTCTATGGCCTGAGCGCCCTGGCAGCCGGCTTTGCTGCCAGCCTGGGCGAGCTGATGCTGGCGCGGGTGCTGCAAGGCTTCGGGGCCTGCGCCACCTCGGTGGCCGCCTTCTCGGTGGTCCGTGACAGCTATGGCCCCAAGAAGAGCGGTCAGATGATCTCCTATCTGAACGGTGCCATCTGCTTCATCCCCGCACTGGCGCCCCTGCTGGGTGGCTGGCTCACCGCCAAGGCGGGCTGGTCGGCGAACTTCTGGTTTATGGCGGGTTACGCCGTGGTGGTCGGTAGCTGGCTGCTGTGGCGGATGCCGGAAACCCGCCCTGAGGAGACCAGCAGTGCTGGCCCGCTCATCAGCTGGTCCCGCTACAGCCCGGTGCTGCGCTCCCCGAGCTTCCTGTTCAACGCCTCCCTCTGCATGCTCGCGATGGCGGTGATCCTCGCCTACGTGACGGCGGCGCCGGTACAACTGATGGTGACCCTGGGGCTGGACATGAGTGGCTTCAGTCACTGGTTCACCGCCAATGCGGCCCTCAACATCCTGGCCTGCTTCCTGGCCCCGCGCTTCATCGCTCGGGTAGGGCCAAGACGGACTCTGCGCATCGGCCTGCTGGTGGTGCTGCTCTCCGCCATCACCCTGACCCTGGCCATGCACATCCCGCACCCGCTGGCCATGATGGGCCCGGTGTTCCTCTCCAGCATCGGCTTTGCGATGATCCTGGGCGCCGCCGCCGGTATGGCGCTGGCCCCCTTCGGCCACTGCGCCGGCACTGCGGCCGCGCTGCTCGGCCTGTTCCAGATGAGCGGCTCCGGCGCCCTGGTGGGGATCACCGGTTGGCTGATGCCGGATCCCCTGAGCCAGCTGGCCCTGCACATGTGGCTGCTGCTGCCCCCGCTGGTGATGCTGATGACCCGCCAGGGCCGGCGCTTGTGTTTGCAATAAATCCTGTGCTCTGATGAGCACACTCAGGGGGCCTTGAGCCCCCTTCTCTTTTTCAGGCGACCCGCCTGCCTCGCATGATCACAGACCCGTGGAGAAAACCGGATGAGCCACACAATCAACGCCGCCCTGGTGGGATACGGCTTCGCAGGACAGACCTTTCACGCCCCCTTCCTGGCCACGACCCCGGGCCTGACCCTGCGCTGGGTGGTGAGCCGGGATGCCGCCAAGGTACAGGCCGCGTTGCCCGGCACCCGGGTCGGCACCCTGGAGCAGGTGCTGGCCGATGACAGCCTCGATCTGGTGGTGATCGCCACCCCCAACGACACCCACGCCCCCATCGCTCGCGAGGCCCTGCTGGCGGGCAAGCACGTGGTGATCGACAAGCCGTTCGCCCTGGATCTGGCCGAAGCGAAGGCGCTGGTCGAGTTGGCGGAGAAGCAGCAACGGCTGCTCAGCATCTTCCACAACCGGCGCTGGGACGGGGACTTCCTCACGGTGCGCCGTCTGCTGGCGGAGGGGGCGTTGGGGCAAGTCGCCCAGTTCGAATCCCACTTCGACCGTTATCGCCCCGAGGTGCGCCAGCGCTGGCGCGAGGCGGGCGGCCCGGGCTCCGGTCTCTGGTTCGATCTCGGCCCCCATATCCTGGATCAGTCGCTCCAGCTGTTCGGCCAGCCGGACTGGTTGCAGGCAGATCTGGGCAAGCAGCGCCCCGGGGCCCTGGCGGACGACTACTTCCATGTGGTGCTGGGTTACGGCGAGATGCGGGTCATTCTGCACGGCAGTTGTCTGGTGTCGGCCGTGATGCCCCGCTTCGTGGTGCACGGCAGTCAGGGCTCCTTCATCAAGTTCGGCATGGACGTGCAGGAAGAGCAGCTCAAGGAGGGCAAGCGGCCTCCGGCGGCGGACTGGGGCGTGGATCCCGCCCCCGGCCAGCTCAGCCAGATCCGGGACGGTCAGCTCCTGCAGCAGACCGTGGCTGGCGAAGCGGGGGACTACGGCGCCTACTATCGCGGTGTCTGCGCCGCCATCCGGGGAGAAGGGGAGAACCCGGTGCCGGCCGACGAGGCCCTGGCGGTGATGGCCTTGCTGGACCTGGCCCGGGAGAGCGACCAGCAGGGGCGGCGCCTGCCTTGTCAGAAGCTGTCTGACTGACGGCGTAATCCGGCAGCGCCGAGAGCCTGACAGAAAGACAATGGCTGACTGGCAATCGCCAGGTAATTGGCGATTTGTTGTGCGAATTTGGTGGTGAATGGGTGTTTTATATTAATATTTGTCGTTGCAGCAGTGTTTCTTATCATGCCAACGAGAAAATATCATTGTGATACGCGTTTTCATCGGCCGCATATGGGGATATATTTCGCGCGCCTTCGGGCTCCAGCGGCCGGTGTGCCGACAGGAGCCGGGGCGTACAGTGATGGTCCCTGCACCATCTCTCCATCTTTTTTTGAGGGTATGCACATGAACAAAGTACTGGTAGCCGGTATCCTGGGTCTGATGTTGACCGCCTGTGGTCAGAAAGAAGAAGCTGCCGCTCCGGCTGCGACCCCGGCCGCAGACGTTGCTGCCACTGTCGAGAAAGCCGCTAGCGAAGCGTCTGCTACCGTCGAGAAGGCTGCTTCCGAAGCTTCCGCTACTGTCGAGAAGGCTGCCGCTGACGTGGCCACCAAGGCTGAAGCTGCCGTGAGCGATGCCAAGGCCAACTAAGCCAGCACCTCATTGAAAAACGGGCCCGGCGCACTCGCGCCGGGCCCGTTTTTTTATGGCCATGACGGGGCGTTGCCCGGTCAGCCGAGGGGTTCCACCAGCAGGATGTGGGAGTCGGCCCCCACCACCTTGACCCGGCTGCCGGCCGGCAGCGGCGCGTTGCAGCGCACCGTCCAGACGGTGTCGTCCAGATGCACCCGGCTCATTCCCTGGCTGACCTCGTCCAGCAGGGTCAGCTCGCGGCCCATGTAGCTTTGCATCCGCTCGTTGATGGGAGCGGCGGCATCCAGCCCGGAGCGATCCCGGCGATGCTGCCAGCGCCACCAGGCCCAGGTGGTGAGCAGGGATTGCAGGGCGAAGAGCAGCAACTGCGCCTGCCAGCCGAAGGGCCAGACCAGCAGCAAGAGTCCCACCTCCAGGGCGGCGATGCCGGTCCAGAGCAGAAAGCCCACCGACCCCATCACCTCGATGGCCAGCAGCACGAAGCCGAGCCCCAGCCAGTGCCAGTGGGTCAGCCCCTCGAACAGGGCTGTCATGATTTGCCCGCCTTGCCGTCTTTGTTGAACAGCTCGGCCATGCCCGCCACCGAGCCTATCAGGCTGCCCGCTTCCAGGGGCATCATGATGATCTTGCTGTTGGGGCCTTCACCGATGCGGGCCAGGGCCTCGGTGTATTTCTGGGCCACAAAGTAGTTGATGGCCTGCATGTCGCCCTCGGCGATCGCCTGGGAGACCATGTGGGTCGCTTTGGCTTCCGCCTCGGCGGCCCGCTCCCGCGCTTCAGCGGCGAGGAAGGCGGCCTGACGCTCACCCTCGGCTTTCAGGATCTGGGACTGCTTCTCCCCCTCGGCCTTCAAGATCTTGGACTGGCGCACCCCTTCGGCCTCCAGTACCTCGGCCCGCTTCTGGCGCTCGGCCTTCATCTGGGCGTTCATGGCTTCCACCAGGGCGAGGGGCGGGCGCACATCCTTGATCTCGATCCGGGTCACCTTGATGCCCCAGGGGGCGGTGGCGGCATCCATGGTGCGCAGCAGCTTCTCGTTGATGGTGTCGCGCTGGGAGAGCATCTCGTCCAGCTCCATGGCGCCGAGCACGGTCCGCATGTTGGTCATGGTGAGATTGCGGATGGCACTGGTGAGATCATTGACCTCGTAGCCCGCCTTGCGGGCATCCACCACCTGCACGAAGCTGATGGCGTCGATGGTGACGTTGGCGTTGTCCCGGGAGATCACCTCCTGGGCCGGGATGTCCAGCACCTGCTCCATCATGATGATCTTGTGGCCGATGCGGTCGATGTAGGGGATCAGCAGGTTGAGGCCAGGGGAGAGGGTGCGGGTGTAGCGGCCGAAGCGCTCCACGGTCCAGTTGTAACCCTGGGGCACTATCTTGATGCCGGCACTCAGGGTGGCGAGTACCAGGAATATGAAGATCCCCAATACAATCAATGACTCATTCATGATTAAGCTCCTTATGAAACACTTTCACTAGCCTAGGGTCTGGTGCCATCCACCACAAGCAGATTCGCTTCTTTATTGCCGCCACACGGCTTTACTAATTACCAAAACGCATTAAAGAGCATTTTTTATTATTTTGAGGGATAAGCGCTCCTGCCTATAGTCGCCCCAGATGTCGCGATGCCGAGGAGCGGGCCCTGATGGATTATTTACCTATGTTTGCCAGGTTGGAAGGCCGCCCGGTACTGCTGGTGGGCGGGGGCGAGGTTGCCCTGCGCAAGGCGCGCCTGCTGCTGGCGGCAGGTGCCCGGATCACCCTGGTCTCTCCCGCGATCGAGCCCGAGTTCCATGAATTTGCCGGTCGCTTCACCCATGTGGCGGCGCGTTTCGACCCGGCCCACCTGGCAGGGCAGATCCTGGTGGTGGCCGCGACCGACGATCTCGAGGTCAATGCCCTGGTCTACCAGAGCGCCACCGAGCGCGGTCTGTTCGTCAACCTGGTGGATGACCCCGAGCGCTCCAGCTTTATCTTCCCCTCCATCATCGATCGCAGCCCCATCGTGGTGGCCGTCTCCAGCGGCGGCAAGGCCCCCGTGCTGGTGCGTCTGTTGCGCGAGCGGCTCGAGAGCCTGCTGCCCCGCCACCTCGGCGGTCTGGCGGAGCTCTCCGGCCGGGTGCGCCGCCGGGCCAAGCAGGTGCTGGCCTCCCTCTCCGATCGCCGCCGCTTCTGGGAGCGCGCCTTTGCCTCCAACACCCTGGCCGGTCTGATTGAGAAAGCCGATTGGCAAGGGGCCGAGCAGTGGCTCAATGAGGGGCTGGACAAGGCCCAGACCGAAGTGGGGGAAGTGGTGCTGGTGGGGGCGGGCCCGGGAGATCCTGGCCTGCTGACCCTCAAGGCGCTGCAACAGATCCAGCAGGCCGAAGTGGTGCTCTATGACCAGCTGGTCTCCCCCGAGATCCTGGACCTGGTGCGCCGCGATGCCACCCTGGTGTCGGTCGGCAAGAAGGCGGGTGCCCACAGCGTGCCCCAGGAAGAGACCAACCGCCTGCTGGTGGAATACGCCAAAGCGGGCAACCGGGTGGTGCGCCTCAAGGGGGGCGATCCCTTCATGTTCGGCCGTGGCGGCGAGGAGCTGGAAGTGCTGGCCGAGGAGGGCATTCCCTTCTCCGTGGTGCCCGGCATCACCGCCGCCGCCGGTGCCACCGCCTATGCGGGCATTCCGCTCACCCACCGCGACCATGCCCAGAGCGCCGTCTTCATCACCGGCCACTGCCAGAAGGAGGGCAAGGAGCCCGACTGGCAGCAGCTTGCGGCCACCAACCAGACCCTGGTCATCTACATGGGGCTGATGCGCTCCGAGCATATCCAGCAGCAACTGGTGAGCCATGGCCGACGCGCCGCCACCCCCATCGCCATCATCGAGCGGGGCACCACGGCCCGTCAGCGGGTGCTGACCGGCACCCTGGCGGATCTGGCCGAGCTGGCCCAGCAGGCGGTGAGCCCGTCGCTTATCGTCATCGGTGAAGTGGTGGCCCTGCGCCAGCAACTCGCCTGGTTTGGCGAACAGGGGCAAGGGCAGGAGGCAGAAAGCGGCCACGAGCTCAAGCTGGTGAGCCTGACCTGAGAGGCGAGACCCGAATCGATTTGACGGTGCGGCCAAGGCGGCACCGAACTGAACCAACACCGCGCCCCGAGCAGGTGCGATAGCAATGAACCGAGGACCCAGACATGGACCGTGAAAGACTGACCCAACTGCAGCCATCCGATGCACAGAGCATCCGTGCAGGTGTCACCCGCGAGCGACTGACTCACCTGCAGCAACTGGAAGCCGAGAGCATCCATATCATCCGCGAGGTGGCCGCCGAATTTGAAAACCCGGTGATGATGTACTCCATCGGCAAGGACTCCTCCGTCATGCTGCACCTGGCCCGCAAGGCCTTCTACCCGGGCAAGATCCCCTTCCCCCTGCTCCACGTGGACACCAACTGGAAGTTCAAGGAGATGATCAAGTTCCGGGACGAGACCGCCAAGAAGTACGGGCTGGATCTCATCGTCCACAAGAACCCGGATGGTCTGGCCATGGACATCAACCCCTTCGTGCACGGCAGCAGCAAGCACACCGACATCATGAAGACCGAGGGGCTCAAGCAGGCGCTCAACAAATACGGCTTCGATGCCGCCTTCGGTGGTGCCCGTCGCGACGAGGAGAAATCCCGCGCCAAGGAGCGTGTCTACTCCTTCCGCGACAAGTCCCACCGCTGGGATCCGAAGAACCAGCGCCCGGAGCTGTGGCGCGTCTACAACAGCCAGGTCAACAAGGGGGAGAGCATCCGTGTCTTCCCGCTCTCCAACTGGACCGAGCTGGACATCTGGCAATACATCTATCTCGAGAACATCGACATAGTCCCGCTCTACTTCGCGGCCATACGCCCCGTGGTGGATCGCGGCGGCATCAAGATCATGGTGGATGACGAGCGCATGCCCATCGGCCCGGAAGACGAAGTGAAGCAGGAGCTGGTGCGCTTCCGTACCCTCGGCTGCTACCCGCTGACCGGGGCCATCGAATCCAATGCCACCACCCTGCCGGAGATCATCGAAGAGATGCTGATCACCACCTCGAGCGAGCGGCAAGGGCGGCTCATCGACCACGATCAGGCCGGCTCCATGGAGCAGAAGAAGCGTCAGGGCTATTTCTAAAAAAATGTTCTAAGGAATCGCATCATGAACAACCACATTCAGACCGCCATCAGCGAACAGGGCATTGAAGCCTACCTGCACGCCCAGCAGCACAAGAGCCTGCTGCGTTTTCTCACCTGCGGCAGCGTGGACGACGGCAAGAGCACCCTCATCGGCCGCCTGCTGCACGACTCCCAGCAGATCTATGAAGATCAGCTCAAAGCGCTGGAGTCCGACAGCCAGAAGCTCGGCACCACCGGCGAGAAGCTGGACCTGGCCCTGCTGGTGGACGGCCTGCAGGCGGAGCGCGAGCAGGGCATCACCATCGACGTGGCCTACCGCTATTTCTCCACCGCCAAGCGCAAATTCATCATCTCGGACACCCCGGGCCATGAGCAGTACACCCGCAACATGGCCACCGGCGCCTCCACCTGCGATCTGGCCATCATATTGATCGACGCCCGCAAAGGGGTGCTGGATCAGACCCGCCGCCACAGCTTTATCGCGAGCCTGCTCGGCATCAAGCAGTTCGTGGTGGCAGTGAACAAGATGGACCTGGTGGAGTTCAGCCAGGAGGTGTTCGATCGCATCAGCCTGGAGTACCGCGAATTCGCCAAGAAGCTCAGCGTCGACACCATCCACATCGTGCCGGTCTCGGCCCTGGACGGTGACAACGTGGTGAACCCGAGCGACAAGCTGGCCTGGTATCAGGGCGAGACCCTGCTCTCCTTGCTGGAGTCTGCCGAAGTGGAGCGCGAGCTGGAACGCCATCCGGTGCGCCTGCCGGTGCAGTACGTGAACCGCCCCAACCTCGATTTTCGCGGCTTCGCTGGCACGCTCGCCTCCGGCATCCTGCGGGTGGGCGACAAGCTTGCCGTGCTGCCGTCCGGCAAAGAGAGCACGGTGACCCGCATCGTCACCTTCGACGGGGATCTGGAGTACGCCCTGCCGGGTCAGGCCATCACGGTCACCTTCGCGGACGAGATCGACATCAGCCGGGGCGACCTGCTGGTGGACGCGGCGAACAAGCCCCAGGTGACCCAGAACGTGCTGGCTCACATCGTCTGGATGGGGGAAGAGTCCCTGCAACCGGGCCGGGTCTATGACGTCAAGCTGGCCACCAAGAAGAGCCGTGGCCAGGTGGAGGCCATCCGCCACCGCATCGAGATCAACAAGCTGGACGAGCTGCCCGCCTCCGAGCTCAAGCTCAACGAGATCGGCCTGTGCGAATTCAGCCTGACCGACCCGGTGGCGTTCGACCCCTACAAGGAGATCCGCGACACCGGCAGCTTCATCCTCATCGACCGGCTGACCAACGTCACCGTCGGTGCCGGCATGATAGTGGAAGGGCTGGCGGCCAAGGTGATGGCAGGGCAATACAGCGAGTTCGAAGTGGAGCTCAACGCCCTGGTGCGCAAGCACTTCCCCCACTGGCAGGCGCTGACCATCAGCAACGATTCCGGCAAGGAGTAAGCCCATGACCTGGCAACAATCCCTGGTGCTGGGTCTGCTGGCTGCCCTCGTCGCCCTGCTGATCCAGGGCAAACTCCGGCCGGCGCTGCTCTTCTCGGGCGCCGTGCTCATCACCTACCTGAGTGGCCTGGCGGACATCAACGCCGTGGTGGCGGGCTACACCAACAGCGCCCTGCTGACCCTGGTGTTGTTGCTGCTGGTGTCGCTCGCGGTGGAGAAGACCCGGGTCATGAGCTGGTTTGCCAACCTGGTGGGCACCGGCTCCTTCAACAAGGTGCTGGTGAAGGTGTGGTTTTCCACCGCCTTCCTGTCGGCGTTCGTCAACAACACCGCCGTGGTGGCGTCCATGCTGGGGGCGGTCAAGCGCAACCCCAACCATGCGCCCTCACGGCTGCTGTTGCCCATGTGCTTCGCGGCGACCTTTGGCGGTGTGCTGACCCTGATCGGCACCTCCACCAACCTCATCGTCAACAGCTTCCTCATCAAAATGGGGGCCAAGCCGCTCGGCATGTTCGACTTCTTTATGGTGGGGGCAGGGACCCTGCTGACCGGCCTCATCGCCGTGCTGCTGTTTGCCCGCCACCTGCCGGAGCAGGACACCGAGATGAGCCGGGAATCCGGCTATTTTCTCGAGGCCAAGGTGGGCCCCGGCTCGCCGATGGCCGGGCGCAGCGTCAAGGAGAACGGCCTGCGCAGCCTGAAAAGCCTTTATCTCGCCGAGATCATCCGGGGCAACCAGGTGATCTGCCCGGTGCAGCCGGAACACGAGCTGCACGAGGGGGACATGCTGCTGTTCTGTGGCGACGTGGAGAGCGTCGGCGTGTTGCAGGAGCTCAAAGGGCTGGATCTCTACGGCCAGCACCGCCTCAACGGCCAGCACCTGGTGGAGGTGATCGTCAGCCACAGCTCGCGCCTGGTGGGTCAGACCATCAAGGATGCGGAGTTTCGCACCCACTTCGATGCGGTGGTGCTGGCGGTGCGCCGGGGCGAGACCCAGCTCACCGGCGGCCTCGGCCAGATTGAATTGCATGCGGGGGACACCCTGCTGCTGGCCCCCGGCCCCAAGTTTGCCAGCAACAAGTCCCTCTCCCGCGAGTTCGTGGTGGTGAGCGGGCTGGAGGCCTCCACCCGGCTTGATGCCACACGCAGCGCCGCCGTGGTGGCGGGGTTCCTCGGGGTGCTGACCCTGTCGGTGCTCGATCTGGTGCCGCTCTTCAAGGGGCTGCTGGTGATGTTGGTGGTGCTGCTCTTCTCCCGCATCCTGACCCTGGACGAGATCCGCCGCCGCTTTCCGCTGGATATCTGGCTGGTGGTGGGCGGGGCCCTCGCCATCGCCGATCAGCTGGAGAAGAGCGGTCTGGCCAAGCTCATCGCCGACTGGCTGATGGGGGAGTTCAACGGGGCCAGTCCCTTTATCGCCTTCGTGGGGATCTATCTGTTTACCCTGGTGCTGACGGAGCTGATGAGCAACAACGCGGCGGCGGCCCTGGCCTTCCCCATGGGATTCCAGCTGGCGCTCAGCATGGACGTCTCCACCATGCCGTTCATTCTGGCGGTGCTGTTCGGGGCGAGTTCCAGCTTTATCCTGCCCTACGGCTACCAGACCAACCTGATGGTCTATGCGGCGGGCAACTACAAGATGCCGGATTATCTCAAGCTGGCCCTGCCGGTCTCCCTGGCCTACAGCATCGGGGTGATCGTCATGGTACCCCTGCTGTTTCCGTTTTAAGGTCTGATACCGGGGGATGTGTTAAGGGCTGCTTATGTTAACGCAGCTTTTATCAAGGCTGCTTATGATGCAGGGGAGTGCCAGGGCACTGGCATCCAGGCGTGAGCGCCAATCAAGGAGTGTTGGATGAGCAATGCCATGGCATCAGCACGTTGTCGGCTGATAGTCCGAGGCGGCTCCCCGTGGTGCCGGACAGTTTAAGTTTTGAGGCGTGAGCGCCAATCAAGGAGTGTTGGATGAGCAATATCGTGTGGCATGCCCATGCCGTCGACAAACAGAGCCGGGCCGAGCAGAAGGGGCAAAAGCCGCTGGTGATCTGGTTTACCGGGCTCTCCGGGGCGGGCAAGTCCACCCTGGCGGGGGCGCTGGAGCAGGCGCTGGCCGCCTCGGGCAAGCACACCTATCTGCTGGATGGGGACAATGTGCGCCACGGCCTCTGTGGCGATCTCGGCTTCGATGACGCCGCCCGCCAGGAGAATATCCGCCGGGTCGGCGAAGTGGCAAAACTGATGGTGGATGCGGGCCTTATCGTGCTCACTGCCTTTATCTCGCCGTTCCGTGCCGAGCGGCAACTGGTGCGCAATCTTGTGGGTGAAGGGGAGTTTGTCGAGGTGTTTGTGGATGCGCCGCTCGCCGTCTGTGAAGAGCGCGACCCCAAGGGGCTCTACAAGAAGGCGCGAGCGGGGGAAATTCGCAACTTTACCGGTATCGATTCGGCCTACGAGGCACCGGAGCAGCCGGAAATCCATCTGCTGAATGCCGGTAAACCGGTGGATGCGCTGGTGGAGGAGTTGCTGACTGCGCTAAGGTTGCGGGTGTTGATTGACTAAGGTCGGTTGTTCATACAGAGCAGTGATATAAGGGAGGGGGGGGCATTTCCCCCCTCCTACTTATTGCGTTCTAACTATGTTTATTCACCTAATAGTGCGAGAGTTGCATCTCGGCCAATAAGTTTTGGAAGATCAAAATCTCCATCGGGAAGATTAGAAATGTCAAGAGAGCCGATGGACTGACCAACAACAACCTCCCACGGTTTTCCGCTTCCGCAAATAGCACAGATTAACTGTCGGATTGTTTTTATCTTAGTATTTACAAGCCGAGTTGGTGAGTCTATTAATTCCTGAATCTTCTCGCTATCTTTGTGTTTTTCATTTTCTTTTAGCCAAGATGTAGCAGTGTATTTAAACTCTTCCCAAGTTTTACCTAATACAGAAAGGCATTGGTCTGAAAGTAATAAGTTCTCGATCGCATAACATTGAAGTCGATATCTAATCACCGATTTGATATTGGTCAGTGGTCCTGAAACTCCATCGCCATCACGAAGAGAAAATGCTTTTGGTTCATCATAAAGACTATCAATTAGATCTGCTGTAAATTTCTCTAGTTCCGTTTGCTGGTTCACCGAGCTAGCAATGACAGGAAAGATTTTTAATCTTCCTTGTGAACTTCGAGATGCTTGCTGCCATACCCTTTCATCATCTTCCCCCTCAAGAATTAGCATGACGTCTTGACTTAGACTTAATGACAGAGGATGTCCGAAAAATGGTGCGATTTTCTTTAGTTGATTACTTATTTCAACAAATGAAACATTATTTGAATTGAATTCTTTAGTGCCAATTGATGTGTATTCTGACTGAGAAAGAGAACATATTAGGGGAGTGCTATGAGTTGCGAGAATAACTGCCACATTTTTTCTTCTTACTTCATTTAGCCCTTCTACTAAATTTATTAAAAACGTTGCTAGCCTGGCTTGGAGATCTGGGTGCAAGTGAACATCAGGCTCATCCAATAATAGTAGATTGAACTTCTCTTCTTTAAGATTATCAAAGAAATACATCATTTCGACTGCGAGAGAAACCGATTCAGACTCTCCGCTACTGATTTGATCTGGCTGAACTTCTTCACCATTAATATTTCTAAATACAAAGTTCGAGCCCTCCTGGCAAATTTCCAGATTTGAAAGTAATCTGTTAATAGAGTCTAATCGCTCTGTGCGAAAGTTCTTAGTTTGATTAAGCCTTATTTCAGGGTTGTCCTGCAGTTTTCTTAAATATGCTGTTTCAACCTCCCTAAGTAGGTTTGCAGAAGCTGCCTTAAAGTTAGCAGCTTGATTCATTCTTCGCGCATAGCCAATCCAGTTTGGATCACTTTCCATGTTGGTCATAATGTTTCCATCTCGCTTGAAAACACCTGCGCGCTCTGGGCTTATATACCTCACGTTAAACTCACTGTTTCCCATAAAGTATTGGTCTATTGCTCGAAGAAACCTACTTTTACCGGCACCATTTCTCCCTAGTAGTATATTTATACTTTTTAGGTTATTAGCTCTTACTTCACCGATGTCTAAAGTATCTCGTATCATATATAACTCTTGGTTTGTATGTGAATATACTGGTAATTAGATGGAAAGCGGTACGGATTTGACAATCTAGCCTTCCATGAAACTCTGCTCAATAAATAGAAGTATTAATTTAAATTATAATCTTATTCGACTATCTCTGATATAGTGACTTACTCGCTTGGATTATTCTTTTCGCTATACCTTTCCGCAGAGAAAAACATAGATAATAAAATAAGGACTATCACCATTTTGAGTAATACCTAGCGTGTAGCCACTCGTGTGCCGGTTTCATCAGGCAACGCTACCGCCCCTGAATTCCAGCCTCTAGCTTGCTGCGCTTTCCCTGCGATATGGCTCCGGTCTGGCTCATGGATAACTCCGACGAGAGGTAAATTAATTAACTGCTTGTCGTTAGTCTAAAGCGGAGATTGACCCGCCAGCTCCATCCTACCTCAATCAGCTGACGCTGGGTTATTGGTTGGGTTACCTAGCTTCGACTTTAACCACATATTCATATCGCTAACGACCTCTTTACGCAGGTTTTTCCCGTCACTGTCCTTCAATCCATGATCGAGTTTTTCGTAACGCCGATATTCAATATTGTTTTTCCCTAGGTCTTTAAGGCGCTGCCACAATTCATCTGTTTTTTGCGGTGATACCGACGTGTCTCTCCCTCCCTGAACGATCAGCAAAGGAGATTTTACGTTTTGCAGGGTATCAAGCTGATCGAGGGAGAGCATCTGCTGCCACCAATGATAACCATGTCCGCTCACCTCAAGCTCAAAGGGTTTGCTGTGAAGAACATGCTCGGCAAACTCTTTAAAGTCATCGACCTCTTTTCTCGCCGCTTCGGGGTTTTTATGCTTTACCTCGATGCTGTGTGAAACGTCATCGATAAACCAGCGGCCACCGCCATTAAAGGCGATGGTGGCATCGATAGAGTCAATATCTGCGCTCACCAGGTTGGCGATAACGGCACCTTCACTGCCGCCCAATTGGATGAGCTTTTTGTATTGCCCGTCTTTTCGAACGATATCGAGCACAGTGTTGATATCCGCGACTCGCTGCGCAGGATTGTCCTTTTCAAGGTATTGAGCAGGGCAGTCCTTGCGTGCCGGGTCGGTACTGTATTTTAACTTGCGATTGATGCCGTACTTTTCGATTAGCAACACATCAGCTTCTGGCCAGACATTTTTATACTCGGTGAGTATGGAGTCTATGTTAAGCACGCTATTGCAATCAGAGCCTTGCAGGATCAACAGCAGTGTATCTGTGTCATGGGCATGTTGGACAAGATAATAGGAAATAAACGAACCATCATCTCTGCTAACTGTGCGAGTCATGATCGCTGTTGCGCTTACCGAGCAGGAAAAAATGAGCAAGAGTAAAGATATTGCGCGGACTTGCATATTATTCCCTGAGAGTCATGATAGAGGCAGTACGTTAATAAGTGCTGAAACCTTCATTCCTCTTGAATGGAAAAAGGGCTGAGGAAGCGTAGTGAAAACCGCCCCAGCCCGGCTTTTATTGGTTCTCGCACCCTGTTATCAGTGATTAACCACCAAATTCACGGCTAATAATTTGTGTGGGGACAACATTCTCTGGCAAGTCACTCGACATTTTTTGAGCAAGTTCACCAGCCAAACCAAACGCGTTGTCAATGGGGTCGACCTTTATTCCGCTTTCGACAGCCAACTCCAAAAACTTCTTGCCAATCTGATTGCACGTATCAACCCATTTTTTGGGCAGCTCCCCCATGGTGAGCTTGGGTTGACAGACCAGTTGAAATGTATTTTTTCCTTCTTGTATTTGAAATGCCACATCAACAAATTCACTTTTATATGGGTTGGCTAGCGCACTTGAACTAAGTAAAAAAACAGCACCAATAGAGGATTTTTTCATGACACGTCCTTGTGAATAGTAATGCCCATCAAGGGGCTGATAACATATAACCGCTAAACTCTGCGGCAACAAAAATAACCATTTAGGTCAATGGGGCTGAAAACACCGAGCGATGAAAGTTTCTTTTTACCCATCGATTGTGCATCCGTTTCGTGACCAGGTTCCCTCTGGCTTTTGACCTCATTGCCAATCAATATACTCTTGAGGTGGTCGTTCAATATCGATCATGTGTGCAGCAGAAAATAGAATTTCAACGCCAAAACCGAGAGGGACATCAACCTCATCAGGAACAATACAACGTGGCTGGAAGTCCAGTCTGACTTTGGTTGCATCACCTATTTTTAGTTACCGTTCGACCCCATCCCTCTTTATCCCACTCTGGTTCATGTGACCATGCTCGTTTGTTGGGCGCCGCTGCGCTCTGCACCAACCGGCAAAAAACACGCTACCGCCCCTGAATTTCAGCCTCCAGCCTGCTGCACTTTTCCTGTGGCTCCGGTCTGGTTCATGGCTGACTCCGACAAGAGGTGATCCCGATTGCCATGTTACCGAACGGAGCTGGTTAGGGAAGGGGGATCGGGTGATTTCTCGGGCAAGATCAATAAATTGGGGGGACAGCGGGGCCTGCGTCAGGTTGGATAAGAAGGCTCTCAAGGCGCAACGCGTTCCCGCTTTCCCGCTCAAGGCCCACGATTCACGGTGTATGGATGGGAGAGTGAGCGAGGTCATTGCCCTGCCGAGTGCCATGCGGTGCAGCCGAGAGGGGTGGCCTGGCACGGGCGAGCAGGTGGTTGGGAGGGGGCGAAAGAGCCGCGGGTTCAGTCGAGGACTCGAATTTGAAACCCGCTCAGACGCCCATGCTCCACTCAAAAGAGGGGCCCGCTGCCGGTGACGGCAGGGGCCCGTTTTTATTGTTAGCGCACGGTCTTTGGGTCTGGTTTCCTCCGTGAAGGCTTAGCGGGCGAGCAGGGGTTGGCCGCTGGTCAGGGCGGCACTGGTTGGCCGGGTGGCGGGATGCTGCTGGAACTGGCGCACCAGCCGCTCCAGATCCCCGAGCTGCTTCACGAGGGCAATGATGCCCTGCACGGCGTGGCGGCTGCCCTGGCTGGAGTCGTCGGCCAGACGCTTGATGTCCAGCACGCTGTGGTGGATGTCCTGGGTGACCAGGGATTGCTCCTGCACCGCCTGGGCTATCTGGTTGCTGCCTGCGGTCACCTGCAACAGGCGTTCGCTTATCTGTTGCAGGATATCGCCAGTGGCGGCGGCCTTGAGGCGGCAACTGGCGGAGAGCTGCTCCCCTTGCTCCATGGCCTGCTGGGCATCGTCGGCGCTGGCCTGCAAGAGGCTTATCATCTGCTGGATCTCGCCGGTGGAGGATTGGGTCTTGATGGCCAGGGTGCGGATTTCGTCCGCCACCACCGAGAAGCCGCGACCGGACTCGCCTGCCCGGGCCGCTTCGATGGCCGCATTGAGGGCCAGCAGGTTGGTCTGGTTGGCGATGTTGTTGATGACGTCCAGGATGCCGTCGATGGCGCGGCACTGGCTGGCCAGCGCCTCTATCACGGCGCGGGAGGTGAGCAGCTCGCCGTGAACCCCTTCCACCGCCGCCACGGTATCGAGCACGCTGCGATTGCCCTCCCGAAACAGCACGGCGGTGTTGTCCAGGCTGTCCGAGGAGGCGCTCGAGCTGTGGGAGACCTCGCGAATGGACGCCGTCATCTCGGTGATGGCGGTCGCGACCTGGTTGGTCTGGGCCTGCTGTTGTTGCAGGTTGCCGGTGATGGACTCGGCATTGTTCAGATCCGTCTGCGCCGCCTGCACGAGCTGCTGGCAGGTCTGCTGGGTGCGGGCCAGCACCGCATTGAACTCGGCCTGGTTCATCTTCATGGCGAGCTCGACGGCAGCCAGACGATCGACCCGGCCGGTATACAGCAGTTGCATCAAGGGGTTGTCGAAACGGTGGCGGGCCAGGGTCTCCAGCCGGGCGAGGCGCCGGGAGAGGGTCTGGCAGATGACGAGCGCAACCACCAGGGGCAGGGCGCCGATGAGCAGAGGCCAGCCCGGGCCGTGCTGATAGCCGAGGGTGACCAGACTGGCCAGCAGCGCCATCAGGCAGAGGTGGATCCCCAGGGTGTGGCAGCAGGGGGGGCAGGCGCAGGGCCCGGGGGGTCTTGCCGCGGCGCATCTCGTCATAGACCCGCTCCGCACGCTGCTTGACCGCGTCGTCCGGCGCCGTGCGCACCGGCTGGTACTCCACCACCTTGCCGCTTGCGTCCTGAATGGGGGTGACGAAGGCGTTGACCCAGTAGTGATCCCCGTTCTTGCAGCGGTTCTTGAGCGGGCCCATCCAGCTTTTGCCTTCCCGCAGATGGCGCCACATGTCGGCAAACGCCTGGGGCGGCATGTCGGGGTGGCGGACCAGGTTGTGAGGGGCCCCTTGCAGCTCCTCCAGGGTGAAGCCGGCTATCTGGCAGAACTCGTCGTTGGCATAGGTGATGCGGCTCTCCAGATCCGTGGTGGAAATCAGGTTCTGGTGCGACGGGTAGAGGCGCTCACGCTGGGTAACGGGTTGATTGACTCTCATGGTACTTCCTGCCTGACAGAGGAAAGAGAGTCTGGTTGCAATTCGTACACCAGAGTGCCCAAAAACGCTTAAATTGCGTTCTATATGTCTCTTTTGTGCTCAAAGCCCGTAGATGGGGGAACAGGGCCCGGGCTCGCGTCCGCCCCTGCCGTCAGGATTCGCTTTTTGGGAGCCGTTTTGGCAATGGCGGGGCGGGTTTCGCAATTTGGCAAGGCGGGGCCGGGGCCTCCGCCAGCCTCAGGCGGGCAGATCCGGCTCGCTGACCGGGGTCGGTATCTGGGTCTCTATCAGCAGGTGGGTGGAGAGCAGGGTCTTCAGATCCTGCAGGTACTCCTCCAAAGGGGGCTCGTCCAGCAGCAGGGCAAGCTCGTTGCCGATGGGGGTGAGCCGGTAATAGAGCAGGGTGAGGTTGCTCTGGCGTTGGCGCAGACGCCAGCGCTGGTTGCCAAAGGCCAGCTCGACCCCGTCGGCGGGCAGGGGACCGGATTCGAGCTCGCCACGGTGCAGCAGCCCGAGATCGCACAGCAGCAGCAGGGCGCTGTAGGGTACCCGGTATTTGCCGAGCCCCATCCGGGTGACCTTGGCGCGACTGAGCAGGCTGGCCCCCTTGTGCATGCCCAGCAGCAGGCGCTGTTCGTCGCTGCCCTCGTAGTGGCAGGAGAGGGCGCAGATGCGCTGGAACAGCTGGGCTTCGCGCTGGGTCATCTCCTTGAGGGTGTTGAGGGCCCGGATGGAGAAGCGGCCCGGGGTCGCCACTTCCAGGGCGAAGATGCGGCCCCACAACTGCTGCATGGGGGTCATGCTGATGTCTTCGGCCAGTTGCAGGAAGCGGGTGAGCCAGTCGCTGTCTATCTCGCCGCCGGCGGCGGTCTCTTCACAATGACGGGAGGCCATCACCATGATGGCTTCCAGATTGCGCTGGCGGGTAGCCTGATCCGCCAGATGGCGAAAGGTGGCGCGCTGCTCGAAGGTGCTGTCGCTGTTGCGGGTGAGCATGCCATCGATGCCGCGGCTGCGGGCCAGGCGCAGGGTCTGCTCCTGGCTGCTCAGGATGGAACTCTCTTTCTTGGGGGGCAGGTCAGCCATGCTGGCTCCGTGATGGCAAGGTCTGGTAGTGAATGTTACTCCAACCAGATCCATGAACAATCCCTTTGCCGGGGTCGTCACGGGATAAAAAAATGGCCTCCCGGGGGAGGCCATCAGGGGCTCACTCTTCGTAGACGCTGACCTCGACCGCGTCCATGGAGTAGGAGGCGGTGGCCATCTCGTGGCTGGAGCTGACGGTGTGCATCTTGCCTTTGACCCAGATGGCGTCCCAGAGGTCATCCACCGGCGCCCCCTTGGGGTAGCTCACGTAGATCACCTGGTTGGTGGGCGGGGGCGGCACGTGAATGCAGGCGCCGAAGTAGGGGACCAGCAGGAAGGCGGTGATGGTCTTGGCATCCCCTTCCAGGGGCACCACGAACCCGGGGATCCGCACCTCCTGATTGTCCAGCTTCTTGTTGACGCCCCCCACCGGCTGCGGCACCGAGGAGAAGTCGCCATCATGGCTGACCTGGGGCGGTGGCAGCAGTTTTTCCCCCTCCGGGATGAGGATATCCCAGTCGATGGTCTTGTAATCTGCGGCCATGGCAGGCAGCACCAGCAGGCTGGTCAGCAGCGCCACTATTTTCCACTTCATCATCTGTTCTTCTCTCTTGGTCGGATGCGTCGGGTCAGACGCGAATGCTCATGCCGTCGCTCAGGCTGTAGCGGTAAGCGCGGGCGGCAGGCAGCAGCCCGATCACCATGCCCGCCAGCCAGACCAGGCCCAGCAGTTGCCACTCATAGGCGCTCGGCAGACCCAGGCTCATTTGCAGGCCATAGTGGCTGAGCAGCCAGGGGCTAGCAAGCCCCTGCCCGAGATAGAGTGCGGCCACCCCGAGGGCGATGCCCGCCGTGGTGAGCGCCATCGCCTCCAGCGCCAGCAGCAGGAAGAGGTGGGCAGGGCCCGCCCCCAGGGAGCGCAGAATGGCGAGCTCGCGGCGCCGCTCGTTGAGGCCGGCGAGCAGGGTGGTCAGCATGCCGATGAGGCCCGCCACCACCACGAAGCCCGCGATCACCGACAGGGCGGTCTCCGCCACGCTCATCAGCCCCCGGAGCTCCTGCAGGGCGGCTCCCGGCAGGATGGCCATCAGGGGCTCTTTGGGATAGGTGTTGACGCTGCGCTGCAACTGGAACGCCAGGATCCGGTTGCTCAGCCCCACCATGAAGGCGGTGATGGTCTTGGGGGTGAGATCCAGCGCCATCGCCTGTTCCGGGGTCACGTTCTTGCTGTGACGACCGGTGTCCCAGCCCAGATGGATCGCCTCTATGCCCGCCAGCGGCACATGGATAGTGCGATCGATGGGGGTGCCGGTGGGGGCCAGGATCCCCACCACCTTGAACGGCATGTTGTCGTGCTGGCTGAACGAGGTGTTGCCGGCGCCATGGGCGATGACGATGGATTGATCCAGGTGATAGCCGAGCTTTTCGGCCACCTGGGCACCCAGCACCGCTTCAAACGGTGTTTCGAAGGGGCGGCCTTCGCGCAGGACGAGCGCCTGCTGCTGGCCGTACTTCAGGTGGGTGAAGTAGTCCCCATTGGTGCCGAGCACGCGAAACCCCTTGTGGGAGTCGCCAAGGGAGAGGGGGATGGTCCAGGCGATACCGGGCCTGGCCTTGATGGCCTGGTAGGAGTCCCAGCCCACGTTGTTGGTGGGGTTGCCGATGCGAAACACCGAATAGAGCAGCAGGTTCACCTGACCGGAGCGGGCGCCGACGATGAGATCGGTGCCCGAGACGGTGTTGGCGAAGCTGTCCCGTGCCTGACTGCGCACCCGCTCCACCCCGAGCAGCAGGGTGACGCTGATGGCGACGGCCAGCAGGGTGAGCCCGGCGGTGAGGCGACGGGCCCAGAGACTTTGCAGGGCGAGTTTCAGCATGAGAGCCTCCGCAGTGAAGGGGAGATGGCCGGACGGGCTGCGAAATGATGGCGTGTGGTCATGCCGCCCTCCGGTTGAGCTGTTGCAGGTTCTCCACCCGGGGGAAGAGGGGCTCCAGATAGGGATCGTGACTGACGAAGACCAGGGTAGATCCCTGCTTGTCACACTCCTCGAACAGCAGCCGGATGAAGGCGGCCCGGTTGTCGGTGTCCAGGGCCGAGGTGGGCTCGTCGGCTATCACCAGAGGAGGGGAGCCTATCAGGGCGCGGGCGGCGGCGACTCGCTGCTGCTGGCCGATGCTGAGGGCGTGGACGGGGTGATGGAGCGCCTCATCCGGCAGTTGCAGTTCTGCCAGCAGGCGGCGCGCCTCCTGCTCGGGGCTCCCTGTCAGGCGGGCCCGCTTGGCGGGTGAAAAGGTGAGGGCAGCGGTGACGTTGTCCTGCACCGAGAGAAACGGCAGCAGATTGAACTGCTGGAAGATGTACCCCAGATTGGCCGCCCGGAACTGGTCACGGGCGCGGCCGGAAAGCCGGGCCAGGGGCTGGCCCAGCACTTCCAGGGTGCCGTGGTTGGCGGTCTGGATACCGGCCAGCAACCCAAGCAGGGTGGACTTGCCACAACCCGATGGGCCCTTGATGAAGACGCGCTCACCCTCGTGGATGCGAAGGGCGGGCAGATCGAGGACGGCTTCGTGACCCGGCCAGGCAAAGGCCAGATCACGGATCTCAACCACGGCATGTTTCATGGTGTTACCAGCCCAGTTTGTTGGCGGACGGAGTCAGTTCGGCGGCGGTCTGGCCGGTGGGCAGTATGCCCTGCACGCTCAGCTTCTCCAGGCTCGGGTAGAGGCTGAACAGGGTGGCCTCGAGACCGGTGAGCTTGGCCGGGGTAGCGCAGGTGTAGGTGTACATGGCTCCCATGTCCGCATGGCCCGCGTCGTCGTGATGGTGTTCATCGTGAGCGCCATCAGCCTTGTCGTGCTCGTGCTCGTGCTCGTGCTCGTGCTCATGGTCATGATCTTCCTTGGCGGCCTGCAGCTCCTGCTGGGTCAGCTTGCAGCCGGCGGCCGGGTCGAAACGGAAGAGGGCGTCGGGCTGCTGGAGGCGGGCCACCGCCTTGGCATACTGCGCTTTCTCCTCATCGGTGTTGGCGGCATGCTCGAAGCCCACCAGATCGGCGGCAGGGGCCTGCAACTCGATCATCAGCTGGTTGCCGTCGAGTACCAGGTTGAGGTGGCCGTGACCGTGCTCATGGGCACCGTGGCTGTGGCTTTCGTGTTCGTCGTGATGGGCCTGGGCGCCGAAGGCGGCAGCGGCCAGCAACAGGGTGACTGCTTTCATCGTTAATCCTTTTGAATAAATAGAGAAAAGATTGGTTCAAAAAAAGAAACAATGAAGGGGCGGCGGGGCGCGGATACGGCGATGTCCCGTGGTGCCGGTGGCCGCCCTCGGTTGGGGAGTGCCGATATACCGGTCGATGCCAAAGGAGAGGGAAGGGAGAACGGGGGTCGGCGTCAGTGCCAGCTTGCCATCCAGATGCAGGACGCAGAAGGTGCAGGCATGACCGTGATCGGGCAGGGCAGCTTCAAGAGGGTGCTGTGCCAGCGCCGGTTGCATCCACAACCAGCCCAGCAGCAACACCCAGATTGTCAGTGTGGAACGACCCATAGACCCTTGTGGAAAGGGCGCCATCAGCGCCCTTCTCTCTGATTCAGAGATGGGACTGGATGAGCCCCATCACCTTGGTTATCTCGGCGGCATCGAGCTGGCCATCTTTGGCAAACAGCACCTTGCCCTCTTTATCCAGCAGTATGATGGCCGAACTTTCCGGGGTGAGCGCCCAGGCGTTGCGGGCCATCCCCTTGGCATCCAGCACCATGGCGGACCAGGGGAACTCTTTCTTGCTGTCCTCGGCACTGCTCTTCACGAAACCGGACGTGCCCCAGATGGCGTCATTGCTGTTGATGATGGTGACGGTCTGGTACTTGTCGTGGGGCAGCTTGGCCGCCTTGATCGCCTCGATCATGGGGGCATTGAGCTCCTTGGCGCTGGAGCGACCCGCGATGTGCTGGATCAGGAAGACCTTGCCGGTCAGGACCTTGCTCTGCCAGGGCTGATAGCTGATCTCCTTCTCCTTGAGCACCAGCTCCCCCTTGTCGCTGATGTTGACCAGCGGCACCTGGGTTGATTCCTTGATGTTGTGGGCCATGACCAGGGTTGGCAGCAGCGCCAGAGTAAGCACGAGATGTTTCATCCGGATGACACTCCTTTGTGATGTTATAACGATTTTTGGGTCGAGGGAATGGGACCCTGAACATCCTAAACTGATCGGATCTGTTTAAAAAGTGTTAAATAATGCAGGGTGCGACGGTGATCTTGTCAACATGGGCGCCATCCCCCAATGACGGCGGCAAGGATGGCATGTCATCCATCAAAAGCAAGTGATGGTCAGAAGAGGCTAGTAGAGCGGTTCGCTGATCAAGGGAATCTGGGCCATGGTCATCTGCTGGGCCAGCAGGGGAGAACCGGTGAGCAGCACGTGGCGCTGATTGCCGATCACCAGGGTGTCTCCCTCAAGGCCGCTGTCGGCCGTGATGGCGAGCCAGGCCGGCGAGACGCTGCCGATGCTGATGTTCGGATAGATGATGCTGAGACTGTACTGGGGCGCCAGCTCCGCCAGCAGACTGGCCATGAGCAGCGCCTTCTCGTCGCTGTCGGCCTTGTTGTCCTGCAGGGCCTGCAAGGGCGGAGCGAAGTGGTCCATCTGCTCGGGCGGGGTGGGGATGCCGCTCAGCCACTCCTGCAGCAGGGTGACGCTGGTGGCGAGATCCTTGGCCGAAAACTGCTGTGCCAGGGGTTTGAGGTCTCCCTTGAACTGATAGAACAGCTGGGAGTAGTTGGGGCGCACACAGGGCAGCTTCTGGTTGGCCGGGTGCACGCAGGGCTGGACCCGCATTTCGTAGAAGGCGTCCTCCTGATATTGCCGGTAGGCCTGCCAGAACTGGGCGGATTCGAGGCTGCTGTCGTGCAGGGTAAAGGCCTGTTCCAGGTTGCGGAACTTGGTGGCCGTCTCCGGGCTGTGCTGGTTGATCTGGTTGATGCTGTTGTAGAGGCGCGGACTGATGTAGGAGTAGAGTGTTTCCAGCGGGAAGTTGAGGGCGGTGTCGAGCTGTGTCATCTCGTGACGGCTGGCTGAAAAGGTGCGCTCATCCGCCGTCAATTGCAGGTGCTTTTGCTGACCATCCGCAGATTGCCACTGCCAGCTCAGGTTGATCTCGTTGGCCTGCACCATGGTGCCGAAGAGCAGACTGCACAGAAAGCCTTGTGCCAGTTTCATGGTGCGCCTCCGCCTAGGTTGATAATAAACAACTAGGTGAGTGACCGGCATTTGGATTGGTCTGGTGACAGATATATTGGTAATTATCTGATCTGACTTTAAATTTAATTCAGGAAATAAGTCATGGGGGAAATCATCATGAAGCTTGTTTCACGGTTTCTGCTGATATTGGTGGCCACGCCGGCGCTGGCGGGGCAGGTCATCGTCAATCAGGGATTGTCCAGCGCGGATACCTTCGCCCTGCGGGATCAGCTGGCCCGGGAGCATGAATGGCAGGAGTGGCTGCGCTTCCAGCAGGCCATCAAGTGGCTGGAGGTGCTGCCGGTCAACTGCGATCTGGTGGGAGGTGCCGGTCAGGAATATCGCTGCGGTGATGACTATTACCGCCCCTATCGGCAAAACGGGCGCGACCTCTATATCCAGGGGGATCCCCCCGGAGCGTCCCCGCAACGACCCATAAAAAAGGCGCCATAAGGCGCCTTTTTTGCGAGGAATACGCTTATTTTGCAGCGTAACGCTCGGCAGAGGTCTTGATCTCGGCTTCGGCAGCGGCCTTGTCGCCCCAACCTTCCACCTTGACCCACTTGCCCGCTTCCAGCTCTTTGTAGCGCTCGAAGAAGTGCTGGATCTGAGCTTTCAGCAGCTCGGGCAGATCGTTCACATCCTGGATGTGATCGTACTGCTTGGTCAGCTTGGAGTGGGGTACGGCCACGATCTTGGCGTCTTCGCCAGATTCGTCGGTCATCTTCAGCACGCCGACCGGGCGGCAGCGGATGACGGAGCCGGCCAGCAGCGGGTAGGGAGTCGGAACCAGCACGTCGACCGGATCCCCGTCTAGGGACAGGGTGGCGTTCACGTAACCGTAGTTGCACGGGTAGAACATCGGGGTGGACATGAAACGGTCAACGAAGATGGCGCCACTGTCCTTGTCGACTTCGTATTTGATCGGGTCGGCGTTCTGCGGGATTTCGATGATGACGTAGATGTCGTCAGGCAGGCTCTTGCCGGCCGGTACCAGGTTCAGGCTCATGACGTTTCCTTTGAGTGTTGGAGTCAAGTTTGCAGGCCGACATTATAGCGATGTCCCGTCAAATGACCATATTTCAAGGGCCGGGTGGTGTGTTGGAGGGTGGCTTTTCCCCGCGCTTGCCCGATTTCTGTCGTCTGCGGGCACCGATGCCTTCGCTCCCCATGGGCGCGGCTTGTGCCACCGGGTCAACAGACCCTAGAATGCGCACTCCCTTTACTGGAAAAGGCAGCGGTATGCACATTCACATTCTCGGGATCTGCGGCACCTTCATGGGTGGTCTGGCGGTGTTGGCAAAACAGCTTGGCTATCGGGTGACCGGCTCTGACGCCAACGTCTATCCCCCCATGAGCACCCAGCTCGAGCAACAGGGCATCGAACTGACCGAAGGCTACGACCCCTCCCAGCTCGATCCGGCGCCGGATCTGGTGGTGATCGGCAATGCCATGAGCCGTGGCAACCCCTGTGTGGAATATGTGCTGGACCGCAATCTGCCCTATATCTCCGGCCCTCAGTGGCTGCTGGAGCACGTGCTGAAGGATCGCTGGGTGCTGGCCGTCGCGGGCACCCATGGCAAGACCACCACCGCCAGCATGCTGGCCTGGGTGCTGGAGTATGCCAAGCTGGAACCCGGTTTCCTCATCGGCGGCGTGCCGGGCAACTTCCCGGTTTCCGCCCGTCTCGGCTCGGCTCCCTTCTTTGTGATTGAAGCGGACGAATATGACTGCGCCTTCTTCGACAAGCGATCCAAGTTTGTCCACTACCACCCGCGCACCCTGGTGATGAACAACCTGGAGTTCGACCACGCTGACATCTTCCCGGATCTCGCCGCCATCCAGCGTCAGTTCCACCACCTGATGCGCACCGTGCCGAGCAACGGCCGGGTGCTCTTCCCCAAAGGTGATGACAACCTTACCGCCGTGCGCGGGATGGGCTGCTGGAGCGAGGTGGAGCTGGTGGGCCAGGACGACGCCAAGTGGAAGGCGGTGAAGCTGGCCGATGACGGCTCCGCCTTCGAGGTGTGGCTGGATGGTGAAAAACAGGGGGAGGTGCACTGGGAGTGCATCGGCGAGCACAACGTCAACAACGGTCTGATGGCCATCGCCGCCGCCCGCCATGCCGGTGTCATGGTGGAGCACGGGATCAACGCCCTCTGCCAGTTCAAGTCCCCCAAGCGGCGCATGGAGCTGAAAGGGGAAGTGGCCGGCATCAGCGTCTATGACGACTTTGCCCATCACCCCACCGCCATCGAGACCACCCTGGGCGGGCTGCGCGCCAAGGTGGGCAAGGCCCGCATCCTGGCGGTGCTGGAGCCCCGCTCCAACACCATGAAGCTCGGGGTTCACAAGGAGGAGCTGGCCGGTTGCTTCGACGGTGCCGACCAGGTGTTCTTCTTCCAGCCCCCCAACATCGGCTGGGATCTGGGGGAGGTGACGGCCCACATGACCCGGCCTGCCCGGGTATTCGAGGCCCTTGATGCCCTGATTGGCGCCCTGGTGGCCGAGAGCCGCCCAGGGGATCATATTCTGATCATGAGCAACGGCGGCTTCGGCGGCATTCACGACAAGCTGATCGCCCGCCTAAAGGAGCTGCAGAGCGCATCATGAACAAGGCCATCACCCTGGCGCTGACCGGCGCCTCCGGCGCTCCCTATGCCCTGCGCCTGCTGGAATGCCTGGTGCAGGCGGACTATCGGGTCTTCCTGCTCGCCTCCTCGGCGGCCAGGGTTGTGCTCAAGACCGAGCAGCAGCAGGATTGGCCGGGCTCCCCCAGGGAGCTGTCTGCGTACCTCTGTCGCCATTATGGTGCCAAAGAGGGTCAGATCGTCGCCTGCGGCAAGGAGGAGTGGTTCTCGCCGGTGGCTTCCGGCTCGGCGGCCCCCAAACAGATGGTGGTCTGCCCCTGCTCCATGGGCACCGTCTCGGCCATTGCCAACGGCACCTCGGACAACCTGCTAGAGCGGGCGGCGGACGTGGTGATCAAGGAGCGGGGCCAGCTGATTCTGGTGCCCCGGGAGAGCCCCTTCTCGGCGATCCATCTGGAGAACATGCTCAAGCTTGCCCGTCTTGGCGTGACCATCATGCCGGCGGCGCCAGGGTTCTACCATGAACCCAAAAGCATCGAGGATCTGGTGGACTTCATGGTCGCCCGCATCCTCGATCATCTGGGTGTCGAGCATGAGTTGACCAGTCGCTGGGGTTATGCAAACCACTGATACGGCGGGGAGCGGACAAAAAAGCGGCGCCGGGCTGTAAAGCCCGGCGCCGCTTTGTCAACATCAGCACGAGTCAGCTGGCCTGGATGGGGGCCGTCACGTACTTGAACAGGAAATCCGTCACCTCTTCCCGGCTCGGACGCTGCGGCTGATTGATCATCTGCATCATCACATAGCCAAAACCGGTCAGGGAGCGGGCCAGATCCTGCGCCGACAGCACGCTCTGGATCTCGCCGTTGTCGATGGCCCGTTGCAGGTGGGGGGCAATGCGCTCCAGCGCCTTGTCCAGCAGCCGGGTGTAGCGAGGCCACACTTCTTCCCGCACCGAGGAGCTCCACTCCAGCCAGATGCTGGCGTGATCGGGCTTGTCATAGGCGGCGTCAACGAACAGCTTCACGTGGCGGTGAATGCTCTCCCTGGCGGAGCCCTGACCGTTGTAGGCCTGTTCGAGGATCTGCTGTACGAAGGCTTCGATTTCTGTCAGCACTTCGTCGACCAGATCTTCACGAGTATTGAAATAGTTAAAAACGGTCGCAACCGAGACCTTTGCCTGTTCGGCTATTTCGGCATGCCCGGCACGGCCGATGCCGCGACGGGAAAATACCTCGACGGCACACTCCATCAATTGATCACGGCGAGCCTCCGGCGAAAGCCGGGTTCGACGTCTTATTTCTGCGCGTGGTTCCATAGTTTTTTCATCTAATAGTTATTGATTATGGTGTTTATAGTATTGTCACCGATAATGCCCGAAGGCTTGCTAACTCTATCAATTAAAATAAGCCGATAAAAGCATCACGTATGCCTGACGCCCACTGGTTGGAGTGGTAGAATCCTCGGTTTTGACGTTAATGAACGGCCAATAACCCTTTGGTCATTATTGGAGTATGTGATGAAACACATTGTCGAGGTGATGATCCCCGAGGCCGAGGTTGCAGCCCGGATCGCCACGCTGGGTGAAGAGATTACCGCCCGTTACCAGGGCTCCGAGGAAGTGGTCATGATCGGCCTGTTGCGCGGCTCCTGCGTCTTCCTGGCGGATCTCTGCCGTCAGTGCCAGTTGCCCATCACCCTGGACTTTATGACTGCCTCCAGCTATGGCTCCGGCATGCACAGTACCCGTGACGTGCGCATCCTCAAGGATCTGGATGACGACATCAAAGGCAAGGACGTGGTGATCGTGGAGGACATCATCGACACCGGTTACACCCTCAACAAGGTGCGCGAGATCCTCTCCCTGCGCGAGCCGAAATCCCTGGCCATCTGCACCCTGCTGGACAAACCGTCCCGCCGCGAGGTTCAGGTGCCGGTGGACTGGCTTGGCTTCTCCATCCCGGACGAGTTCGTGGTGGGCTGTGGCATTGACTACGCCCAGAAGTACCGTAACCTGCCTTTCATTGGCAAGGTGGTACCGCAAGAGTAAGCCGGGTCCGAAGTAGCAAGGCAGGCTGGCCGGCCCGCCATCGACTGTCTTCAGGCGGCGTCACAGCCGCCTTTTCTGTCTCGAGATGGGCTCATCCATCACAGGGGTTGCAATGAACGCATTGGAAATCAGCGGTCTGAAGAAGACCTATCAGGGGGGCGTCGAAGCCCTCAAGGGCATCGATCTCACCGTCAAACAGGGGGATTTCTTCGCCCTGCTCGGTCCCAACGGGGCGGGCAAATCCACCACCATCGGCGTGATCAGCTCACTGGTCAACAAGAGTGCCGGCAAGGTGAAGGTATTCGGTCATGACATCGATACCGATCTGGAGCTGGCCAAGTCCCAGCTCGGCCTAGTGCCCCAGGAGTTCAACTTCAGCCAGTTCGAGAAGGTGAGCCAGATAGTGACTCACCAGGCCGGTTTCTATGGAGTGCCGCGGGCCGAGGCCAAGGTGCGCGCCGAGAAGTACCTGCGTCAGCTCGATCTGTGGGACAAGCGCGACATGGCGGCCCGCACTCTCTCCGGTGGCATGAAGCGCCGGTTGATGATTGCCCGCGCCCTGATGCATGAGCCCAAGCTGCTGATCCTGGATGAGCCGACCGCCGGGGTGGACATCGAGATCCGCCGTTCCATGTGGAGTTTCCTCAAGGATCTCAACGAGCAGGGGGTGACCATCATCCTGACCACCCACTACCTGGAAGAGGCCGAGATGCTGTGCCGCAACATCGGCATCATCGACAAGGGCCGTCTCATCGAGAACACCAGCATGAAGAGCCTGCTCGGCAAGCTGGGTCGCGAGACCTTCCTGCTGGATCTGGTGCCGGGCTCCAGCGTACCGGCCCTGCCCGAGTTCAACGGCCGGATGCAGGATGAGAACACCCTGGAAGTGGAGCTGGAGAAGAGCCAGTCCCTCAACAGCCTGTTCGAGCAGCTCTCCGCCCAGGGGGTGAAGGTGCTCAGCATGCGCAACAAGGCGAATCGGCTGGAAGAGCTGTTCGTCAATCTGGTAGAGGAGGGTCGCAAAGCATGAACCCCATGACCTATTACATCGCCTTCAAGAGCATTCTGGCCAAGGAAGTGAGCCGCTTCACCCGGATCTGGATCCAGACCCTGGTGCCGCCCGCCATCACCATGAGCCTCTACTTCGTCATCTTCGGCAACCTCATCGGCTCGCGCATCGGTGACATGGGGGGCTTCAGCTACATGGAGTTCATCGTGCCCGGCCTCATCATGATGTCGGTCATCACCAACTCCTACTCCAACGTCGCCTCCTCCTTCTACAGCGCCAAGTTCCAGCGCAACGTGGAGGAGCTGCTGGTGGCGCCGGTGCCCAACTACATCATCATCGCGGGGTATGTGGGCGGTGGCGTGGCGCGCGGCCTCTGTGTCGGCCTCATCGTCACCCTGGTGTCGCTGTTCTTCGTGCCGCTGCAGATCCATCACCTGTTCAGCGTCTGCGTGACCGTGCTGCTCACCTCCATCCTCTTCTCCCTGGGGGGGCTCATCAACGCGGTGTTCGCGAAGTCGTTCGATGACATCAGCATCATCCCGACCTTCATCCTGACTCCCCTGACCTATCTGGGGGGCGTCTTCTACTCCATCACCCTGCTGCCGCCGTTCTGGCAGGGGGTCTCCCAGGTGAACCCCATCATCTACATGGTGAACGCCTTCCGCTACGGCTTCCTCGGGATCTCGGACGTGCCCCTGGGCACCGCCTATCTCATCATCATCGGCTTCATCCTGGTGCTCTACGGGATGGCCTGGTGGCTCATCTCCCGCGGCACCGGTCTGCGCCACTGAGGCGCAGCACCTGCCAGCAAAAAGGCGCCCTCGGGCGCCTTTTTATTTGCACATGTCGGTCTCAGAGCGCCGGGGCATCGTAGTCCGCGGGCTCGTCGCTGTAGACGCAGACGTTCCACTTGGCCGCGAGGCCATCATCCGCGAGGCAGTAGCGCTCGAAGAAGGCCTTGATACCGGCGCGCTGGCAGTGGGCCTCGAAGCTCGCCATGTCGCGCCAGATCTCGTTGAAGACGATGGGGAAGCTCTCCCCCTCGGCAAAGGGGCTCTGGATATGGCGGGTGACGATGTACTGCAGGCAGCCATCTTCACGCAGGGTGTCGGGTTCGAGCCTTTGCAGGACGCGGAACAGGGCCTGCTCCTGGCCCGGCTTGGGTTGGAACTGGGCGATGCAGTAAACCTTCTTGGACATCGTGGTCTCCTTGCCGTGTCTCAACCCCGCAGGGCGACGACCCGGTTGTCGATGAGGCGGGCCTTGCCCAGATAGGCGGCCATCAGGATCACCAGGCGCTGGCTCTCGGCGCTGGCGGATTCCAGGGTGTCGGCATCGACGATGTCGATGGCATCCGTCCTGAATCCCGCGTTGTCGAGGCGTTGGCTGGCCTGGGCAACCAGGGAGGGGAGGTGACTGTTCCCCGCTTCAATCTGCCCGGCAATCCAGTTCATGGTGCGCGCGAGCTCGGGAGCGATGGCCCGTTCGGCAGCGGTCAGATAGCCGTTGCGCGAAGAGAGGGCCAGCCCGTCTTCGGCCCGCACGGTCGGCACGCCCACGATCTCGATGGGCATGGCCATGTCGGCCACCATCTTGCGAATGAGCGCGAGCTGCTGGTAATCCTTCTCGCCAAAGCAGGCCACGTTCGGCTGTACCAGATTGAACAGCTTGGTGACCACGGTGCTGACCCCGCGAAAATGCCCCGGACGCAGCGCCCCTTCCAGCAGGCTGGAGATGCCGGGCACCTCGACGAAGGTCTGGCTGGCGAGCCCCTGGGGATACATGATCTCCGGCGTCGGGGTGAAGACCAGGTCGACACCGGCGGCCTCCAGGGCGGCGCAATCCTGCTCCAGGGTGCGGGGGTAGTTGGCGAGATCCTCGGCCTTGTCGAACTGCAAGGGGTTCACAAAGATGCTGACCACCACCTTGTCGCCATGGCGGCGGGCCTCCTCGACCAGGGTGAGATGACCCTGATGCAGATTGCCCATGGTGGGCACGAATGCGATGGCGCGGCCTTCGCGATGCCATTGACCGATCTGCTCGCGCAGCGCGGCGGGATTGTTCACAACCAACATCGTCAGTTCACCTTCAGATGAATCAATAAAAGAGGGGGCCGTCAGGGGGGAGGGCGAGACGGGGGGCACAGGCCCCCGCGCTCATGACGACAGAAAGTCAGTTGAAGCAGTGCTCGGGGCCGGGGAAGGTCCCCTCGCTCACCTGCTGCACGTAGAGACGAATGGCGGCACGCATGTCACCGGTCTCGGCCAGGAAGTTCTTGGTGAACTTGGGCACATAACCCGAGGTGATGCCGAAGGCATCGTGCATCACCAGGATCTGGCCGTCGGTGGCAGGGCCGGCACCGATGCCGATCACCGGAATGCGCAGCGCCTTGGTGATGCGCTCTGCCAGAGAGACGGGCACGCACTCGAGCACCAGCAACTGGATGCCGGCCGCCTGCAGCTCCAGCGCCTGGCGGTAGATCTCCTGGGCGTGGAACTCGTCGCGCCCCTGCACCTTGAAGCCGCCAAACACGTGGACGGATTGCGGGGTCAGGCCGAGATGGCCGCACACCGGCACCCCGTTGCGGGTCAGGTGGCGGATGGAGTCGCACAGCCAGTCCCCCCCTTCCATCTTCACCATGCGGGCACCGGCCGCCATCAGGCGCGCCGCGTTCTGGTAGGTCTGCTCCGGGGTGGCGTAGCTCATGAACGGCATGTCGGTCACCACCAGGGCATTGGTGGTGCCGCGCACCACGCAGCGGGTGTGATAGACCATCTCGTCCATGCTGACCGCCAGGGTGTCGTCTCCGCCCTGCAATACCATGCCGAGGGAGTCGCCGATGAGCAGCACCTGGGCGCCCTCGTCGTCGAACAGCTTGGCGAAGGTGGCGTCATAGGCGGTGATGGCGGTGATTTTCTGTCCGTCCTGCTTCATCTTCTGCAGGTGGGTAATGGTGATCTTGCTCATTACGTTGTTCCTACTCTTCTCTACTCGCCTGCTGCACCGGCCAGGATCGCGAGTCCATTGCGCGGGCAGCGGGCAACCAGTTCGGTGAGCGGGGTGCCGCAGGGCAGCACCAGGGAGGGGGCTATCTCGGCAAGGGGCAGCAGGACGAACTCCCGCTCCTTCATGCCATAGTGAGGCACAGTCAGGCGCTCATGTCGGATGACCTCGTCACCGTACAGCAGCAGATCGAGATCCAGGGTCCGGGGGCCCCAGCGCTCATCTTTGCGCACTCGCCCCTGTGCCTGCTCGATGCGCTGCAGCTCGTCCAGTAGCGCCAGAGGGCTGAGGCGAGTGGCAAGGCGCGCCACGGCATTGATGTAGTCCGGCTGATCCGCAGGGCCCATGGGGCGGCTGCCGTAAAGGTGGGAGGTCTGCAGCAGCTCGGACTCAGGCAGGGTCGCCAGCGCGGCGATGGCGCGACGAGCCTGGCCGAGGGGGTCGGCCAGGTTGGAGCCGATGGCGACGAAGACCTCGATCATCGGCGGATCCTTACTCTGCCGACTTCGGCTTGCGGCGGCGGGGGCGACGGCGGTTGCGGCCATTGCCGCTGCGCTTCTCGCCATCGTTGCTGCGGGCCTCACCGGCCTGACCGCGCTCACCGCTTGCCGGGCGGCGGGTCGCCTCCCGTTGCAGTTGCGGGCGCACATCCGGGTTGGAGGCCACATAGCGCTCCCACCAGCTCGCCAGCTCGCCGAGGCCGCGCTCGACCCGGTTGCGCAGCAACAGGAAGTCGAAGGCCGCACGGAATTTCGGGTGCTCCATGGCGCGCTCGGGGTGCTTGCCCTGGCGGCGGGTCAGGCGCTGCTGCAGGGCCCAGATGTCGCGCACGTCCGTGGTGAAGCGGCGCGGCACGGCGATGATCCTCACCTGGTTGTCGAGCACCTCGTTGATGGCCAGCATGAAGGCATCGTACCAGGGCAGACCGCTCTCGTTTTCCAGCACGCGGCCGCGGGCCTCGACGGCGCCCCACAGCAGGGTGGCGTAGAGGAAGGCGGGAGTGACGCGCTTCTCTTCACGGACCCGGGTATCGGTGTCCATCAGCGCCTGCTCGATGAACTGCTCGTAGGGCGAGTTGCCGTGGGGCGTGAACAGGGCGGCTACCTGGGGGAACAGCGGCTGGAACAGCCCGTATTCCCGCAGCAGCTTGTAGGTGGCCAGACCGTCCCCCGCCAGGAACAACTTGAGGGTCTCCTCGAACAGGCGGGCGGCCGGGATGTCCTGCAGCAGCGGGGCCAGCTCCCGGATGGGCGCGGCGGTGCGCGGGCTGATGGTCATGTCGAGCTTGGCGGCGAAGCGCACGGCACGCAGCATCCGCACCGGATCTTCCCGGTAGCGGGTCTCGGGGTCGCCGATGAGCTCCAGTCTACGCGCGGCCAGGTCTTCCAGCCCACCCTCGAAATCGTGCAGGGTGAAATCCTTGGCGCTGTAGTAGAGAGCGTTGACGGTAAAGTCGCGACGCTCGGCATCCTCTTCGATGGTGCCGTAGACGTTGTCCCGCAGCAGCATGCCTTCATTGGACTGGGCCGACACATGCTTGCTGGTATTGACCTGATGGTGGTGACCCCGGAAGGTGGCCACTTCGATCACGTCACGACCAAAGACGATGTGGGCCAGGCGGAAACGGCGGCCGATGAGGCGGCAGTTGCTGAACAGCGCCTTGATCTGCTCCGGCGTCGCGTCGGTGGCGATGTCGAAATCCTTGGGGGTCTTCCCGAGCAGCAGGTCACGGACGCCGCCGCCGACCAGGTAGGCCTCATAGCCCCCCTTGTTCAGGCGATAGAGCACCTTGAGGGCATTCTCGCTGATCTCTTTGCGCGAAATCGGGTGCTGGTCACGGCTCAAGGTACGGCGCTGTCCGGCGACACGGGCCGGAATGGGGGACTCCACCGACTGCTCGCCGTCTTCCTTGCCGAGCACTTTGCGGCAAAAGTTTGCGATCTGGGAAAAAATGGTACACCTCGTTATGACTTCAAATTGACGGGAGGCCAAAAAATAGCGGCCTATCATAGCTCAGCCCCAACCAAATGAGAAACGGTGTGGCCTGCTTCCCCTTGATTGGTCCTTTTGGGGCAAGAAATGCAGCCGGGGCTAGCTTTGCCCTTGCGGGATCTTCTGTTGGCGGGGTACCCGGGCCAGCTGCCAGTGGGCGATGCCCCAGCCGATGATCTCGTCGATCCGGCACGCCATCAGCTCGGGCGGCGGGCACTGACCGAGAAAATGCAGTGCCTGCCACAGGGCCGGTCGTACCTCGTCCTGCGACAGCGCCGGCGCATGGTTCTGCTTGGAGAGCTTGTTGCCATCCGCTTGCACCGCCAGTGGCAGGTGCACCCAATCGGGGACGGCAGCCCCCAGGGTCTGGTAGAGGGCTATCTGGCGCACGGTGGGCTCCAGCAGATCGGCGCCACGGACGATCTCGGTGATGCCGCTGTCCATGTCATCCACCACCACCGCCAGGTTGTAGGCGTAGAGCCCGTCCCGGCGGCGCACGATGAAGTCCTCCTCCGCCAGCGCCGCGGGGACGGTGATCTCTCCCTGAAGCGCATCCTCGAACCGATAGACCGGCTGGTGCTGGCGCAAACGGGCGGCACACCCCTCGGCGGTCAGCCCCAGGGGGCGGCAATGACCGTTGTAGAACCCCCCTGCGGCCATGATTTCGCGTCGGGTACAGCGGCACCAGTAGAGATCCCCGGCCCGATAGAGCTGATCGATGATCTCGTCATAGCGGCCATGGCGCGCGCTCTGGAACATCACCTCCCCATCCCAGCCAAGACCGTGTGCCTCCAGGGTGGTGAGGATAAGGTCAGCCGCTCCCGGCATCTCCCGCGGGGGGTCGATGTTTTCGATGCGCACCAGCCAGCGTCCCTGCTGCGCCCTGGCCTGCAAGAAGCTGCCAAGGGCGGCGACCAGGGAGCCGAAGTGGAGCGGACCGGACGGTGAGGGGGCGAAGCGGCCCACATAGGGGCGTCGGGAGGGGGGGGATGTCATGACCATGGCAATTCGGGTAGGCGATGCATTGAGGCTGCATTCTGGGACGGCCCGACCAAAAGCTCAATAAAAAAGGGAGCCTGGGCTCCCTTTTCGTTCCTGTGGATGGGCGGCATCAGCCAGCCATCTGTTTTTCCTTGATCTCGGCCAGCGTCTTGCAGTCCACGCAGAGGTCTGCGGTCGGACGGGCTTCCAGACGGCGGATGCCGATCTCGATGCCGCAATGCTCGCAGTAACCGAAGTCATCTTCTTCGAGCAGCAGCAAGGTTTTCTCGATCTTCTTGATCAGCTTGCGTTCACGGTCGCGGGTGCGCAGTTCGAGAGCAAACTCTTCTTCTTGCGCGGCGCGATCCACGGGATCCGGGAAGTTGGCAGCCTCATCCTTCATGTGGTCGACGGTGCGGTCAACTTCCTGCATCAGTTGGTTGCGCCAGGCTCCCAGGATCTTGCGAAAATGTACCTTCTGTTGGTCATTCATGTACTCCTCACCGGCTTTCATCTGGTAAGGCTCTACACCCGCAATGGCCAGGGGGCCCAGAGATTTCCTGTTTTCGCCTGTTGGCATGCCCTGTCTCCTAATTCAGCACGCTACCCGTGCCATCCATAAATTGAGGGCGACATCTATAGCAGAAGGGTCAACGGGAGGCAAACAAGCCTTATCAATAATGTTACCCACTTCTGCATTTATTCTCTGCCCTCGGGTAGCATATGGTCAGATTCAAATGGGATAAAATCCTGAGCCACCATGCCCTGCACACCAACATGGGGGCGATAGCATAAAATTTCAACCCCTGCCGCCATCGCCTGTTCAACAAGCTGACTATAGTGCGGATCGATATGGGCTGCAGGGCGCATTCTCGCGATGCCGGAGTGCAATACCATGAACAGCAGCACGGCCCGGTGCCCTGCCGCCTTCATGGCCATCAATTCACGCAAGTGCTTGGCGCCGCGGGTGGTGACCGCATCGGGGAAGTACCCCATGCCGTGTTGCTCCCGCTCGTCGAGCAGGGTGACGGATTTCACCTCGATGTAACAATCCGGCCTGTGGTCATCTTCCAGCAGCAGGTCGATGCGGCTGTTCTCTTCCCCGTATTTCACTTCGGTGCGCAGCCTGGCATAGCCTGCCAGGGGGGCGAGAGCGCCCTGTTCGATGAGCTCCCGGGCGATCTGGTTGGCACGGGCCGTGTTGACGCAGATGAAGTGACCCGCCGGGCTCTCGGCGATTTCCCAACTGTTTGGCAGCTTGCGCTTGGGGTTGTCGGATGTGGAGTACCAGACCCGGGTGCCCGGCAGGGCGCAGCCGGTCATGGCACCGGTATTGGCGCAGTGGATGGTGATCACCTCGCCGTTGTCGAGCGCCACATCCGTCAGGAAGCGCTTGTAGCGGGAGATCAGCTGCCCGGACTGCAGGGGGGGATCGAAGATCATGGGGTGAGCTCCTCGCGGTGCGGTTTTTTGACGCGGGCCCGCAGGGGCCAGCAGGCGAGCGGTTCGTAGTGGACGCCGTCCAGCGTGCTGACGGATTGATAGAGGCAGAAGCGATCGGCCCTGAGCAGAAAATCCGGCGCAGGCAGCTCGCCGGGGGCCTCGCCCGCCTTGCGCGACAGGGTGACGTGGGGGCGATAGCCCTGCTCGCCGTTGCCCAGCCCGAGTTTTTCACCGTGGCGGCGCAGCGCCCTCGCGAGCACGGTCAGCTCGTTCGGCCACTCACCGGGCCCCACCCAGGCGGCTTTGGCGCGCTGAAACCAGCCGGTTTGATCCAGATGGACGCTGAAAGGGGGACAGTGCTGTCGCTCGGCGGCCGCGATCAGGCGAGCCTGGGTCGTTTCGTCGGCCTCCCCGAGAAAGGCCAGGGTCAGGTGCAGGTTGCTCTCGGGCACCGGCTGGCCGGGCCAGGGGCGCTGGTCTCGCCAGGTCGCAAGCTCGGGGGCAAGCTCTGGCAGGGGCAGGGCAAAGAAGAGTTTGGGCATGCGGCGTGTTGGTCCTCGTGATGGGCATCGGATAAGGCCATTCTATGGCAGCCGCTCCCGGGATGTCTTGCCGTGTTGCACCTGACGCTTCCTGCCCCTGCCCGGCAGGGGCGCTTACGATGGCCGGGAGGCTGTGGCAGAATGGACCCCTTTTCAGAAGTGTCACAGAAGGTGCCCATCGCTTTGTCTTCCCTCCCCATCGTCCCGGTGTTGCCTGAACTCTTTGCAGCCCTCGACAACCATACCAGCGTGATCCTGCAGGCGCCCCCCGGCGCGGGCAAATCGACCCTGCTGCCCCTGGAGCTGGTGCGCCAGCACCGGCTGTCCGGGCGCATTATCATGCTGGAGCCCAGGCGCCTCGCGGCGCGCAACATCGCGAGCTTCCTCGCGCGTCAGCTGGGGGAGAAGGTGGGCGAGCGCATCGGCCTGCGAGTGCGCGGGGAGAGCCGCACCAGCAGCCAGACCCGGCTCGAGATCGTGACCGAGGGGGTGCTGACCCGGATGCTGCAGCAGGATCCTGAGCTCACCGGCGTGTCGCTCGTCATCTTTGACGAGTTCCACGAGCGCAGCCTGCACGCCGATACCGCGCTGGCCTTCGCCATCGAGAGCCAACAGGGGTTGCGCGATGATCTCAAGCTGCTGGTGATGTCCGCCACCCTGGATGGCATGGCCCTGGAGCGCCTGCTGCCAGGCGCCCCCGTGGTGCGCTCCGAGGGGCGCGGCTTTCCCATCGAGTACCACTATCGCCCCGCCAATCGCCAGCAGTGGTTGGAGCCCCAGGTCGGCGCTGTGGTGCTGGAGGCGCTCGCCAGTCAGGCTGGCAGTGCCCTGGTGTTCCTGCCGGGACAGGGGGAGATAGAGCGGCTGGCACAGTGGCTGGAAGGGCGGTTGCCAGGGGGTGTGACCCTGGCTCCCCTCTATGGCCGTCTTGACCTCGCGGCCCAGCAAGCGGCCATCGAGCCTGCGCCTGCGGGTCGTCGCAAGCTGGTGCTCACCACCAACGTGGCGGAGACCTCCCTCACCATCGAGGGGATCTCCGTGGTCATCGACAGCGGATTGGAGCGGCGCGCCACCTTCGATATCAAGAGCGGCGTTACCCGGCTGGAGACCCGGCCCATCGCCAAAGCCTCCGCCACCCAGCGGGCGGGGCGGGCAGGGCGGCTTGGCCCCGGCGTCTGCTACCGGCTCTGGAGCTGCGAGGTGCAGGAGCGCCTCGCCGAGCAGAGTCCCCCCGACATCCTGACGCAAGAGCTCACCGGCCTGCTGATGGACGCCGCCCAGTGGGGGGCCCGGGTGGAGGCGCTGCCCCTGCTGGACATGCCACCCCCTGCCGCCGTGGCCAGCGCCCGGCGGTTGCTGGTGGCCCTGGGCGCCATGGCCCCGGAGGGTGAGCAACAACTTACCCCGGCAGGCCGTGCCATGGCGGCCTTCGGCACCCATCCCCGCCTCGCCCGCATGTTGCTGCGGGCCCGGGAGCTGGAATCCGAGGGTCTGACAGGGATTGTCGCCGATGCGGCTTTCCTGGTGGCGCTGCTGGAAGAAGATCTGCGAGGATCGGAGCGCCTGTCCGTGCAGTTCCACCGCCGTCAGGGCGCCCTGCGCCAGGGGGCGGCCCGCTGGTTCGAGCGGCTCGGCGTGCGGGCAAGCAGCCCGCAGGGTCAATGGCTGGGGTTGCTGTGCGCCCTCGCCTGGCCCGATCGCATCGGCAAGCTGCGCAGTGGCAGCCGCTATCAGCTCAGTGGCGGGGTGAGCTGCGATCTGGTAGAAGGGCATCCCTGCCAGGGGCAGGGGGCCATCGTGGCCGTCGAAATGGGTCAGAACGAGCGCGGCAGCCGCATCTTCATCGCCGAGCCGGTGGCGCTGGATGAGTTGGTGCGCCAGCTGCCCGAGCTGGTCGGCGAGCGCCAGTGGTTCGACTGGGACGATCGGGAGGAACGGGTGCGTGCGGAGCGCCAGCAGGTGCTCGGCGAGCTGGTGCTCGGCCAGCGGCCGCTGACGGATCTCTCCGATGAACAGAAGGGGCGCTGCCTGCTGCAGGGCATCCGGCGCAAGGGGCTGCACGTGCTGCCCTGGGACGAGAGCAGCGAGGGGCTGCTGGCCCGCTTGCGCTGCGCCCGCGACTGGCTGCCCGACGAAGCCTGGCCCGCCATGGATGAGGAGAGCCTGCTGGCCGACCTCGAGCAGTGGCTGCTGCCGGCGGTGAGCGGCATGACCCGGCTGGAGCAGTTGAAGCGGCTCGACATGAGCGACATCCTGCGCCAGTCTCTGCCCTGGCCCCTGCCAAGGCGGCTGGACGAGGCGCTGCCGAGCCACTTCACCGCACCGACCGGCAGCCGGGTGCGGATCCGCTACCAGCCGGGTCAGGCGCCAGCGATCCCGGTGCGCATCCAGGAGATGTTCGGGCTGGGCGCCACCCCATGCGTGGCCGATGGCCGGGTGCCCCTGGTGGTGGAGCTGCTCTCCCCGGCCCAGCGCCCCTTGCAGATCACCGCGGATCTCGCCGCCTTCTGGGCGGGATCCTATGAGCAGGTGAAAAAAGAGATGAAGGGGCGCTACCCCCGTCACTACTGGCCGGACAACCCGCTGGAGGCGATGCCGACCCGGGTGACCAAGAAGAAGATGGGATTGCAGGAGTAGCCGACGGGGCAGTGATCGGTCGGCACGACCAGAACAAGATGGCGGTGGCACAGCCCCCTCCACAACAGGCATCGCAGGCCGCTCGCATCAGCGGGATGGCGAGGAGAACGACAAGAGGATTTATGGCAACCCAACGACGCAAGCGCACGCCCAAGAAGGCGGCGCCCAAACGCACCATCTGGCGCACCCTGTTCTGGCTGGGCTTCAAGCTCTCTCTGGTGGTGGCGGCCTTCATGGTGGTGTTTGGCATCTATCTCGACACCAAGGTGCGCGAGCGCTTCGACGGGGAGAAGTGGCAGTTGCCTGTGATGGTCTACAGCCGCCCGTTGGAGCTCTATCCCAGCCAGCGGCTCTCCCAGACCCAGATGCTGCGCGAGCTCAACATGCTGAGCTACAAGCAGGTGCGTCAGCCTCATACCCCGGGTGAGTACGCGGTGAGCGGCAACCGCATCGAGCTGGTGCGCCGGCCGTTCGAGTTCCACGACGGTGCCGACGGCGCCCGTGGCCTGCGCCTCACCTTCAACGGGGCGCGCCTCGAGGGGATCCAGTCCCTGGAGAACCAGCGCCAGCTCGGCTATGCCCAGATGGACCCGGTGCTGCTCGATCGCCTCAACACCGAGGATCGGGAAGACCGCCTGCTGGTGCGCCTCTCCGAGGTGCCGGACAGCCTGCTGGTGACGTTGCTCACCACGGAAGACAGGGACTTCTACCAGCACGGCGGTGTCTCGCCGGTGGCCATCATGCGCGCCATGGCAGCCAACCTGCTGGCGGGGCGCACCGTGCAGGGGGGCAGTACGCTCACCCAGCAGCTCGCCAAGAACTTCTTCCTGACCCGTGAGCGCAGCCTGTGGCGCAAACTGCAGGAAGCCTACATGGCGGTGCTCATCGACTACCGCTACAGCAAGGACGAGATCCTGGAGGCCTACCTCAACGAGGTCTATCTGGGGCAGAACTTCTCCCAGGGGGTCTACGGTTTCGGGCTCGCCTCTTACTTCTACTTCGGCATTCCGGTCAACGAGCTGGACATCGATCAGGTGGCCCTGCTGGTGGGCATGGTGAAGGGCCCCTCCTATTACGATCCCTGGCGATTCCCGGACCGGGCCAAGGCGCGCCGGGATCTGGTGCTGAAACTGCTGGCGGATCACGGCAGCCTGACCCAGGCCGAGTATGACCTGGCCAGCAAGCAGCCCCTTGGCATCATCGCCCGCGGCCAGATGAGCTATGGCCGTACCCCGGCCTTCATGGGGCTGCTCAAGCGGGAGATCCAGAACCGCTTCGGCCCGGATCTGCTCAAGCAGTCCGGCCTCAAGATCTTCACCAGTCTGGATCCCATCGCCCAGCACGCCGCCGAGCAGGCGGTGGAGTCGGGTCTGGCCACCATCGAGAAGCAGCGTGGCAAGAAGAAGCTGGAGGCGGCCATGGTGGTCTCCGACTGGCACAAGGGCGAGGTGGTCGCCATGGTGGGGGGACGGGATCCCCGCTACGCCGGCTTCAACCGGGCGCTGGATGCCCGCCGTCAGATTGGCTCCCTGGTCAAACCGGCGGTCTACCTGACCGGCCTCTCCAACGGCCTGACCCTGGGCACGCCGCTTAAAGATCAGCCGATCCGGATTCGCGGCCAGGATGGCCAGATCTGGACGCCGCAGAATTACGACCGCAAGTTCCGCCAGAGCGTGCCCCTGATGGAGGCGCTCGCCAGCTCCCTCAACGTGCCGACCGTCAACCTCGGGATGCAGATAGGCCTGGACAAGGTGGTGGATACCCTGCACAAGCTGGGGGTGCAGCAGGAGATCCAGCCCTATCCGTCCCTGGTGCTGGGGGCGGTGGCGCTCTCGCCCATGGAGGTGAACCAGATGTACCTGCCCATTGCCAACCAGGGGTTGACCCAGCCCCTGTCGGCCATCCGGGCCGTGGTGAATGGCGAGGGGCGCCAGCTCTACCAGCATGACGAAGCGGCCAAGCGAGTGACGGATCCCCAGGCAAGCTGGCTGACCCTGTTCGCCATGACCAAGACGGTGAGCCAGGGGACGGCCCGGGCGCTCGGTGCCAAGTTCCCCGGGGCCACCATGGCCGCCAAGACCGGTACCACCAACGAGCTGCGTGACTCCTGGTTTGCCGGGATGGACAACAACGAGCTGGTGAGCGTCTGGGTCGGCCGTGACGACAACACCCCGGCCGGGTTGACCGGTGCCAGTGGCGCCTTGCAGCTGTTCAGCGGCTACATGAGCCAGCGAGGGGTCAACAGCCTGGGGCTGAAGATGCCCGAAGGGGTGAGCTGGGCCAACTTCTCCCGCTCGAGCGGTGCCCGGGTGGCCAGCGATTGTCCCGGCAGTCTCCAGGTGCCGGCCAAGCTGGCCGGTCTGGCCGAGCCCATGAGCTGTGCCAGCCCGGTTTCGGACCCGGCGAATGCCCTGGACAACTGGTTCAACGGTTTCTTCAACTGACGAAGACGGGCAGCGCAGGCTGCCCGTTTTGCAAGGATTGCCATGACCCATCCCCTGTTTGAGGCCATCCATCACGTGGCCATCATCGCCAGCGACTATCCGCGCTCGCGCCACTTCTATCACCAGGTGCTGGGGTTGCCCATCATTGCCGAGACCCTGCGGGCCGAGCGTCAGTCGTGGAAGCTGGATCTGGCGCTGCCGGACGGCAGCCAGCTGGAGCTGTTCAGCTTCCCGGCGCCGCCGCCGCGCCCCTCCCGGCCGGAGGCGTGCGGGTTGCGCCACCTGGCGTTTCGGGTGGCGGATCTCGACCGGGTCATCGCCCACCTGGAGCAGCACGGGGTGGAAGTGGAGCCGGTGCGGGTGGACGAGCTGACCGGCAAGCGCTTTACCTTCTTCGCCGACCCCGACGGCCTGCCGCTGGAGCTCTACGAAGCGCAGCCATAGGGATGTGCCGCTCAGGCCTCAGTCCCCCAAACAGAAGAAGCCGCCAGGCAAACCGGGCGGCTTCTTTCTTTGCGTCAACTGGGGGTCAGGCGGTGGTGAGCAGGGCCACGGCGACGGCCATCACCAGGATGCCGACCCAGCCGACGGGCTTGAGCCGCTCGCCGAACAGCAGCAGTCCGCCGAGGGCGGTACCCAGGATCCCTATGGCGCCCCAGGTGGCATAGGCCACGGCCAGATCGATCCGGCCCGTGCTGACCGCCTCCGACAGCAGGGTGAAGGCGCACAGTACCAGCAGGATGCCGAGCAGGCCCCAGCCCTTGTGGCGAAAGCCGAGCGAGCGGTTGATCGCCATGTTGGCGCCGATATCCAGCAGGGCGGCGCCCAGCACTATCATCAGCGGGTGCATGGGACCTCCCTGGCCTCGTGGGCGCTGTGCATGGGGGCGACCGGCTCCTCGTGGCGCTCACCCATCGTCACCAGAACAATCCCCACTATGGCCAGCGCCAGTCCGATCAACTCCTGAGCATTCAGGCGGTAGTCGAGGAACAGTACGGAGACGACGGTGATCAGCGCGATCCCCAGCCCCTCCCAGAGCGCGAAGGCAATGCCAATGGAGATTGTTGTGGCGGCTTTGGCCAACAACAGGTAGGAGAGCGAGATGAGTGCCCACATGGGCAGGTAGTTGAGCCAGCCGGCCTGGTTCTCCGGGATCATGGCCATGGTGGAGGTGCCGGCGACCTCGGTCAGGATGGCACCCGTCAGGAAGAGGCGGGCCAGAAGCATGGGATTGAATGACATAACATGTCCTCTTGTTGCTGCGACGGGGCCATGATAGCCGCAGCCCGTTCAGGCGGCAGAATCGCTGAGCGTCGACAACTCAGACGCTGACGGTTTGCCTTGGCAGCAGCGGGCGAGATAAGGTGAATGCCGGATACCTAGCTCACGACCCAAATCATGAAGCTCTACCAGATACAACTCTTTGTGGAATCAGCCAGCAGTGGCTCCATCGCCAATGCAGCCCGCCGCCTTGGCAAGAGTCGCAGCGCGGTCAGCACGGCGATCGCGGCGCTTGAGGTTGAGCTTGGCGTCGAACTTTTTGAACGAGGGGCCAACCAGAGCCGGCTGACCGAGATCGGCGAGCAGGTGCTGGACGACTGCAAACGGCTGCTGCAGGCCGCCAACAGCCTCAAGCTCAAGTGCGAGCACCATGCCTCCGGCGCCGAGGTGGCGCTGCGGGTGGCGCGGGATGACGCCATCCCCGAGGCGGTGTGGCGGGAGATGCTGGGCCAGCTGCGCCACCAGTTTCCCGGCACCAGCATCTCCCTGGTGCTGGCCTCGCCGCCTGAGCTGCCCGCCCTGGTGGAGGAGGGGTTCGTGGATGCCGCCTTCGGCCTCATCACCGAGGAGCAGGAGCGCAGCGGCCTCAGCATCGAAGTGCTCAACCCAATCCGCACCCTGATGGTGGTGGCCCCGAGCCACCCCCTGGCCAGCCTGAAGCGGGTATTGCAGCAGGACCTGACCGGCCATACCCAGGTCACCCTCTCCTATGTGGACGAATTCTCGGTCAAGAGCCTGCTGCCCATCGGCGGCCATCACATCGGGCTGTCGAGCTTCGAGCTGATGCGGGATGCGGTGCTCGACGGCCTCGGCTGGGCCGTGCTGCCGTCACCGCTGATCCAGAGCCAGCTGCGCCAGGGGGAACTGCTGACCCTGAAACACAAGTTCAGCCTGCAGTGGCGCGACTACGGGGTCTATCTGGCGGAAAATGCCCACCATGGCAAGGTGCTGGCCTGGCTCAAGAAGGCCATCGGGGCCTATCTCGAACCCTTCGAATGACCGCGTTCGGGGGCGCCGCCGGACATGGCGGCACCAGGGGGATCAGCGCAGGCTGCGCCGGGAGAGCGGCTGGCGCGGGCGAAAGGGCAGCGCCAGGAGGCTGAGCAGCAGATCCCCCAGCAGGGAGGCCATCAGGCCCACCGCCACGCCGCAGAGGATGGCGGCCTGATTGAGCGGCACCACATAGCCGTAGTTGTGCAGGGTGTCCTGCCAGAGCAGGGGATCGGCGCGCAGCAGCAGGTGGGAGAGTTGCCGATACCAGGCCTGGTCCCGGAAGGCGAGTTCCTGCTGCAGGTGCCGCTGCTGGCTCACCAGCTGTTGCAGGCTGGCGGCATCCTGGGTGAAGACGGGATCCTGGCTGGCGCCGTAGTGGGCGACCAGGGCCTGAAGATCGCCCTGGAAGTGCTGATCCGCGGTGCGCTGGAAGGGCGCCAGACTGAGGCTGGCCTGTTGCAGGCGCGCATCCAGCCGCTGGTAGTAGAGATCGACGATCCCGGGGATCTGCACGCCAGCCAGCAAGCCGAGGGCAAACAGCATCATGCGAAGGTAGCTGCGCATCATCATCATCCTGAGTGAACGGAGTGGCCATACTAGCCGCAAGCCGTGGGAGAGCCAAGACGGCGGTGCCCGTTCTGCCGGCCAGGGGGCAGAACGGGGCAGGGGCGGATTCAATGGAATTCGTTTTTGACACGAATGCTTACATTTCTGTGATTCACGTCATCTTTTGACTGACCTAGAATGCGCGCTTTTCCAAGGAAAAGTCGGCATGAGCAAGTTCATTCCTCTCTATCTGATCGGTGGCCTGATTGCCTTCAGCTGGGCTGCCCTGCCGGATCATGGCCCCTGGGATCACTGGGATCTCACCCTCTTCCAGCTGGTCAATGGCTGGCTCGGCCACTCCCCCCGCTGGGCCGATCTGGTGGCCATCACCAACAACCGCCTGTTCGATCTGGCCGCGCTGGCCTGCATGGGCGGGATCCTTGCCGGTTGCTTCTTCCGTGCCGACGGGCAGGAGCGCCGTCGTCTGGTGGCCATGGGGGTCGTGATGCTGCTGGGGGCTCTGGTGATCAATCAGCTCGGGCATCTGTTGCCGGTCAGCCGTCCCAGCCCCACCTTGATGGTGGACGGGGCTCTGCGCCTGACCGAGATCAGTGCGATTCCCACCAAGGACTCCGCCGGTGACAGCTTCCCCGGTGATCACGCCCTCTTCCTGATGATCTTCGCCGGTTTTGCCCTGCGCTATCTGCCGCGCTGGGCCGGGGTAGTTGCGGTGGTGATGGTGCCCCTGTTTTCGGCGCCCCGCATCCTGGCTGGTGCGCACTGGATGACGGACGTCTATGTGGGCGCTCTTTGCCTCTCCCTGATCTGCCTGCCGCTGCTGTTGCTCACTCCCGTGTCGGATCGCCTGATCGACCGCCTGGCTCCCCGGCTGCCACGCTGGATTGCCTGACGGAGAATGAAAAAAGAAGGCGGGTCACCCCGCCTTCTTTCGTTTACGCCTCACCGGTGCTGTGGTCGTCGCGAAATGACCAGGACTACGCCCGATGAGCCCGGGCTGTCGCCCTCCCAACCAGTATGGATAGCCCCATTCGGGTTCTGCCAGCCAAAATAGTCGGGGCCAAACGTTTGCACCCGTCGTCTCATGATCCTGGCCAGGATTTTTTCCCTCCGCTGCCTTAGAATCGCCGCCCGTTGTTGGAGGTCTCCCCATGCTTGTCACTTTTCTGCGTCTCTTGTTTATCGGTTGTGCCCTGGTCTTTCTCTTTATGCTGGTCCGTGCCTGGTGGCACAAACGGCGTCATGGCCAGCTCGAAGCCACCCCTTTCTGGCCGGTGGCGGCCATCGGTTTTGTGGCCAATTTTCTCGATACCCTGGGGGTGGGGAGCTTTGCGGTGAAGACCGCCTGCTACAAGCAGTTCAGGCTGATCGATGATCGGGTGCTGCCCGGTACCCTCAACGGCCAGTGCGTGCTGCCGACCGTGACCCAGGCTCTCATCTTCATCGGCGTGGTCAACGTGGATCCCATGACCCTCATCAGCATGATGGCGGCGGCAGCAGCCGGTGCGGCCTGGGGCGCCCGTTACGTGGCTTCCTTTGATCGCCAGACCATCCGGCTGGTGATGGCGGTCTCCCTGCTGGTGGTCGCCGGTCTCATCTTTGCCGGTCTGCTTGGGCTCTTCCCCCTCGGTGGCGAGGCCATGGGGCTGAGCGGTTACAAGCTGGGGATCGCCCTTGCCGGCAACTTCCTGTTCGGAGCCCTGATGAACGTCGGTATCGGCCTGTTCGCCCCCTGCATGACCCTGGTCTATCTGCTCGGCATGAACCCGCTGGTGGCCTTCCCCATCATGATGGGATCCACCGCCGTGCTCAGCGTCTTCTCGGCGGGGACCTTCATTCGCATGGGGGCTTTCGATGCGCGGGCCGTGCTGGCGGTGGCCATCTTCGGCCCCATCGGCGTGGTGCTGGCGGCCATGCTGGTCAAATCCATGGAGATGGAGATGCTCAAATGGCTGGTGGCCTTCATCGTCATCTATACCTCCTGGACCATGTACGCCTCCTGGCGGGCGGCTCGTCGCCCCACCGCGCAGCTGGCTGCGGATATCGCTGGTTAGCCTGCACCAGTGCGGCTTCCGCCCTGGCACCGAGAAACACATAGAGCCCCAGCGCCAGCAGCAACCCCACGGCGCAGCCCATCACCCCCACCGCAGGCCAGAGCAGTTCGCTCTGGCCGAGGGATCCCTTGAACAGCAGCAGCAACCCCTCGATGGAGACCGCGATCAGGATGGCGGCGATAAAGCGGGTAATGGTGCGCCGGATGGCGCTGTGGCGGAAGATGTCCTTATGCAGTAGCACCTCCTCTTCGAGGATGGTCTTGCCGAGATCGAACACCGCCAGGGCGAGCGTGAGGAAGATGATGGCGCTGAAGGCCCCCAGCCGGTTCTGCTGGGTGCCGCACAGGAGCAGATAGAGCTGTTCCAGCCCGTGCCAGATGAGGGTGCCGACGATGAGAAACAGGGCCAGACTCAGGACGACGTAGACGGCCCTGAACCAGGGAATGGCGCGCCGCCGCTCCCTGTCCCCCATCAGCCAGGCGATCAGCTGGTGCAGGTTGATCTCCAGCTCCCGGCCATGGCCCTGCACCAGCAGGCGCAGCTGCCCCTGGGCCGCCGGAACGGGCGCCAGTATGGCTGGCCTGATCTGGGGGGCCAGGCTCTTTACCTCCTCGACGAAGGCATAGGTCTTGAGAGACGCCTCGGGGAGGGTGAGCAGCCCCAACAGCAGGGGGGCCAGCTCGGTTTCGTACTCCTGATAGCGCCGCAGCACATCGATGGGGCTCATCTCTGCCATATACACCTCGGTCCAATGGGCTCCTGAAGCAGGGACCTGCAAATTGTGGGCCTGATTTATGACAGCCCGTGTACGGCGCGGCGCACCAGCAGGTGGCAAGGTTCCGGTGAGGGACTTAAAGATGCACCACTACGGTGCCTTGTCGGTGCGAGCAAACAAAAAAGGGCCCCATCGGGGCCCTCTGCACATCTTGCGGCTTGTCAGCCAGCCAGCTTGGCGAAGCTGCGCTCGGCGGCCGCCAGGGTGTGTTCAATCTCCTTGTCCCCGTGGGCAAGCGACAGGAAGCCCGCCTCGTAGGCGCTCGGTGCCAGATAGACACCCTCTTCCAGCATCAGATGGTAGAAGCGCTTGAAGCGTTCCATGTCGCAGCGGGTCACCTGCTCGTAGCGGGTGATCTCGGGCTCGTCGGTGAAGAAGAAGCCGAACATGCCGCCCACGTAGTTGATGGCAAGCGGGATGCCGTGCCTGGCGGCGGCGGCTTTGAGCCCTTCGGCGACACGGGCGGTCTTGGCGCTCAGCTGCTCATAGAGGCCCGGCTCCAGCAGCAGATCCAGCATGGTGAGGCCGGCGGCCATGGCCACCGGGTTGCCGGAGAGGGTACCAGCCTGATAGACGGGGCCGGTCGGGGCGATGTGCTGCATCACCTTCTTCTTGCCGCCGAAGGCGCCCACCGGCATGCCGGCACCGATGATCTTGCCGAGGGTGGTGAGATCCGGGTCGATGTTGTAGTGGCCCTGGGCACCACGCAGGGAGACGCGAAAACCCGTCATAACCTCGTCCAGGATCAGCAGGGCGCCGAACTCGTCACAAATGGCGCGCAGCCCTTCCAGGAAGCCGGGCACCGGCGGGATGCAGTTCATGTTGCCGGCTACCGGCTCGACGATGATACAGGCGATCTCGCTGCCGTACTGGGTGAAGGCTTCGCGCACCGAGTCCAGATCGTTAAAGACACAGGTGAGGGTGTGCTTGGCAAAGTCGGCCGGTACACCCGGGCTGTTGGGCTGGCCCAGGGTCAGGGCGCCGGAGCCTGCCTTCACCAGCAGGGAGTCGGCGTGGCCGTGGTAGCAACCCTCGAACTTGACGATCTTGTCGCGGCCGGTGTAGCCGCGGGCCAGCCGGATGGCGCTCATGGTCGCCTCGGTGCCGGAGTTGACCATCCGCACCTGCTCCATGGAGGGGACGATCTGGCGCACTTTTTCGGCCATCAGCACTTCGATCTCGGTCGGCGCACCGTAGCTCAGTCCCTTCTCCACCGCCTTGATGACGGCGGCCTTGATGGCCGGGTGGTTGTGGCCCAGCAGCATGGGGCCCCAGGAACCGATGTAATCCACATAGGCCTGGCCGTCCACGTCATAGAGGTAGGCACCATCGGCGTGATCGATGAAGCGGGGTGTGCCGCCGACCCCGTTGAAGGCGCGGACTGGTGAGTTGACGCCACCGGGAATGGTCTGGCGGGCCTGTTCAAACAGCTGATCTGATTTTGACATGGATCATCCTTAATGGGATTTTGGTCGTTACCCGGGCACAGGCTGCCGATTGCGGCTCGGCAGGGGATGGCGGGAGGAGTATGCTTTGCGCTCTCGCCCCGGACTCTCGCCCGTGAAACATGAAACGGGCCGACTATAGCAGAAAGGCCCAGAGCTGGGCAGCCGAGGCCGAGGTGTGTCTGGTCCTCGTTAGATGAGTGTGATTATCCATGGAGCAACAAGCCATTCCTTCCGCCGACGCGGCCTCGCTGCGTCGTCCTCCAGTCTTGCAGCGCCTGATACGGCGGGACAAGATGCCGCTGCTGGTGCTCCTGTTGGCGGCCCTGGTCGGCCTGCTGGCAGGCCTGGTGTGCGGATTGTTCGAGTCTTGCGTTCACTGGCTGGCCCAGCAGCGTGTCGACTTGCTGGCCGATCGCCCCTGGTGGCAGCTTGGCCTGCTCGGCTTTGGTTTCAGCGCCCTGCTGGGGTTGGTTGGCTATTTCCTCACTCATGCCTTTGCCCCCGAGGCAGGGGGGTCCGGTATCCCGGAAATTGAAGGGGCCATGGACGACCTGCGCCCGGTACGCTGGTGGCGGGTGTTGCCGGTGAAGTTTTTTGGCGGGGTCTGTACCCTGAGTTCCGGCATGGTGCTGGGGCGGGAGGGGCCCTCGGTGCAGATAGGGGGCAACCTCGGCAAGATGGTGGCGGATATCTTCCGGTTGCCCAAGGAGCATGGCCACGCCCTGCTGGCTGCCGGTGCGGCGGGTGGTCTCGCTGCGGCCTTCAATGCCCCGCTGGCAGGGATACTGTTTGTCATGGAAGAGATGCGACCGCAATTTCGCTACTCCTTCCTCGCCATCAAGGCGGTCGGGATTTCGGCCGTCATGGCGACCCTGATGCTGCAGAACATGGAAGGGCAATCCCCCGTCATCATGCTGCCTCACTACGACGCTCCGGCCTTGAAGGCGCTCTGGCTGTTTCTCTTCATGGGGGGCTGCTTTGGTGTGCTGGGGTTCGTCTTCAACAAGCTGGTGCTCGCCTGTCAGGATGGTTACCTGGCATTGCATCAGAACAAGCGCCACCGCTTCGTCATCATCGGCATGGTGGTGGCTGGAACCTTTGGCATGCTGTCGCTGTTCGCCCCTTCGGTCACTGGAGGGGGAATCGAGCTCATCCCGCATCTGACGGGGGGAGACTATGCGATGGCGACGCTCTTCATCATCTTCTCGGTGCGACTGGTGGGTACCCTCATCTGCTTTTGCTCGGGGGCCCCTGGTGGTGTCTTTGCGCCGACCCTGGCGCTGGGCACCCTGTTCGGGGTGATCTTTGGTCACCTGTTCCACTCTGCATTTCCCGATCTCGGCATCGAACCTGGCGCCTTTGCCATCGCCGGCATGGGGGCGCTTTTCGCCGCCACCGTACGTGCCCCCATTACCGGCATCGTGCTGGTGACAGAGATGACAGACAACTATCAGCTAATCCTGCCCATGATGATCACCACCATAGGGGCAACCCTGGTGGCGCAATGGTTGGGGGGGCGCCCTATCTATTCCCAGATCCTGGAGCGAACTTTACGGCTTGCTGCGCGTCAAAACCGGGGTGAAAGCAGCATCGCGACCGGTTAACTCTTTGTTTATCCGTATCAATCCGGCATGGTCGCGTATAGTGAAAAGAAACCAGCTGTGTTGATGTCGGCATATAGAAGAGGCCTTATGTCCCAAATCGTGAAGTTATTGGTGGTGCTGGCCGTGGGGGCATGTATCGGCTATGTCGTCGGGAACAGACAGGAGCTGGCTCAGAGCAGCCTGATGACGGTGCAGCAAGAGACGTTGGAGCGTCAGAGCAAGGCCATTGCACAACTGAAGACGGATCTCGGCGTCAGGGAGACCTTGCTGGCGACCCAGAAGGCCGCCTTCGAGCAACTTCAGCAGACGCTCAAGGATCAGGAAGCCCAGGTACAGGAGCAGAAACGTCAGCTCGCCTTCTTCGAGCGCATCATGCGTCCCACCGGCGAACAGGTGGGGGTATCCATCGACAATCTGACATTGCAGGAGACGAGTGTGCCGGGTCGCTACCACTATCGTCTGGCGCTCACACAACCCGCCAAGAAGCGGGAGCTGTTTCGGGGGCAGGTGCAGATCCGGCTCGAAGGCAGTCTGGCTGACAAGCCCAGGATCCTCAGTGGCCGGGATCTTGGCATGAAGGTGGGGGAGGGACGCTACGCGTTGCGATATTTCCAGCTCTTGGAGGGCAATTGGCAGCTTCCCTCAGGCTTCATCCCGGACAGGGTGAGAATCCTCATCCCGAAGGAGGGTCGGCAACCGGCCCAGGAGCTGGTTGCTGAGTGGAACGAGGTGCTCAAGCCTCTGGTCGCTCAACCAACCCCCTTGCCGGCAGCACAGTAAGAGAGTGGTGAATACTTGAACTAAATGGTCGGGTATTGGATAATTTCGCGGTTTCCATGTTTGTGGATGTAACGGTTGTGAGGTCAGCAATGAGTGCAGTAGCAGAAGCCCCCTTGCCCATCCAGATGACGGATGCGGCAGCCAACAAGGTAAAGACCTTGATCACCGAAGAAGAGAATCCCGAACTCAAGTTGCGGGTCTACATCACTGGGGGGGGCTGCTCCGGTTTCCAGTACGGTTTCACGTTTGACGAGAAAATCAATGATGGCGATACCGTGGTCGAGAAGAGCGGCGTCACCATGGTGATCGATCCCATGAGCCTGCAATACCTGGTCGGCGGCAGCGTGGATTACACCGAAGGCCTGGAAGGTTCCCGTTTCACCGTGACCAACCCCAACGCCACGACGACCTGCGGTTGCGGTTCCAGTTTCTCCATCTGATCTACAAGCAGCGTGATATGAAGGGCCCCGAGGGGCCCTTTTCATTTTTGTATGCCTGGCGTGGCTGGCATGTAGATCTTGATGTGGCGAAAACGGGTACCGATTGGTAGCGATAGAGAAGGTGTGCAGGCTCATTTAGATGAATCGTTGACGGCTTTTTAGTCTGATTGGTTGTTGATTAAACACCTGAACGTCTTTTTCAAATAAACACGTAGTTTTCGCTTGTCAGCGAGAATCATATCCCTATAATGCGCCTCCATCAGCACGGCGCAGTGCGCGTCTGGTCCACCTTGCAAAACAAGCTGGTGAGGGTTATAGTTTCAGGCCCTGCTCTTTAACAATTTGAATCAAGCAATCTGTGTGGGCACTCACAGCATCGAGCATCAAAAAACAATTTTTGATTTTCAATGTCTGATGAAGTGACCAAAGCAACGAAAGTTGCAGCAGTTAATTCAGCAATTCA